>CAJZLM010000010.1:0-11419 GCA_916050595.1 Streptococcus mitis
CCGTAAAAAGCCAGTAGTGGTTGAAGCTGTGCAGTTTTTAGATACAGAAGAATCAATTTTGGAGTTATCAGAATTAGGATTAGATCCAGTTCGTGTTGATTATGCTGATTTGGATAATCCAGTTCTAAAGATAGAAACACTTGAAGGATTGATGGTTGCAACAGAAGGTGACTACATTATCAAAGGTGTGCAAGGTGAATTTTATCCATGCAAACCTGACATCTTTAAAGAAACATACGAAAAAGTAGAGGAGTAAGATATGTTCATCTGGGATTTGGTATCAATCGCTTTCGGGTGGTTGGTATTTTTGTTGTTAATATTTATTATTATGGCCGTAATCAGCGGAATAATTGAAAGTGTAAAGAAAGAATTGAAAAAATGAAAGTTCAAGAACTTTGTGAAGTGATAGATGAACAACAAAACATTTCAGTTTGCCACAATAACAAGGATTTGGATGGAGGTTATCCATGCGATTTTTTGGATTGTGAATTGGTTGTAAAAAGAATTTCAGTGGTAGCTTGCGAAGTTATCCTTATAGAAACGTAAAAGAAAGGAACTAAAAATGGAAGATTGGAAAGAACGCTTTAAAAAAGAATACTACGAATTGAAAGAACGATTCCAGAAGTTAGATATGATGATTGGGAAATACGAAAAAGGGCAACTTGAGTTTGAGCCTAGATGTCCTATCAATTTGTTAAAGAGGCAACGTTCGGTTATGTGGGATTATCTTTCAACTCTAGAACAGCGTGCAAAAATTGAAGAAATTAAACTATAAAAATTAACCGCATCGAAATTGAAGCGGTTTTTATATTGTCCAAGCATTGACGACACTAAAAGCTATGGAAATTACAGTCGGGGACGACTTTAAAAATAGGAGGTTCGCAATGAACGAAGAAACACAAACAGTCGAAACGGTTGAAGAACAAAAGGTACCTGCAGAACCTGCACAACAACCGCAAGACGAGAAGAAGTATACGGACGCAGACGTCGATGCTATTATCGATAAGAAGTTTGCCAAGTGGAAATCAGAGCAAGAGGCCAAGGAAAACGAAGCTAAGAAACTTGCTAAGATGAACGCTGATGAGAAGCAGAAATATCAGTTGGATCAGCGTGAGCAAGAACTAGCTGACCGCGAAAAAGCTATTGCTCGTAAAGAATTAACCGCAGAAGCTAAAGCAATGCTAAGTGAACGTGACTTACCTGTTGAATTAGTAAATGTAGTTGATTTGACAAGCGCAGAGACGGTATCTGAATCTATCACCTCAATCCAAAAAGCATGGGAAGAGTCAGTTCAGAAAGGAGTCTCTGAGCGTATGAAAGGTAGTGCGCCTATCAAAAATGCACAAACAGTCCAGCAAGAAGCCACGGAAAAATGGCGTAAAGACTTCTTGTAATAAAAGAAAAGAGGAAAAATAAATGGCATTTGAAGAATTAAACACAGCGGAATCACGCAAGAAACATCTAGGGATTATTGAGGATGTACTTGCAGTAAATTCATATTCAACACCGCTTGTAACATCAAGCGATGCAGTAACCTTGCAAGGTCGCTCTTTTACAGTAGCAACTGGTAACACAACAGAACTTAAAGACTACAAACGTAACAAAGACAACGAATTTGACCACGTTGAAGTTGAAGAAAAAATCTACACCCTTGAAGAAGAAAAATACTGGGGTCGTTTCGTTGACCAGTTGGACGAACGAGACTCAAACGGTCAAGTAAACATTGATTATGTGCTTGCTCGTCAGACTGCCGAAGTAGTCGCTCCATATCTTGACAAACTTCGTTTCGATGCAGCACTTGGTAATGTAAGCGAAAATGTTGTTATGGGCAAAGAAAAAGGCGCAAACAACGCTTACAATGCAGTTCTTGACGTTTCTGAAAAATTGGATGAACTCGGAATCACTAAAGAACGTTTGCTCTTTGTCACTCCAAGCTTCTACAAAGCTATCAAATCTGAAATCGTTCATTTACCACAAGGTGATGCAGATAAGAAAGTCCTTGGAAAAGGATATGTTGGTGAATTGGATGACTACACAGTCTACAAAGTACCATCTAAATTCTTGCCAAATGTAAATGCCCTTGCTAGTGCCCCTGGTGTCGTTACATCACCAATTCAAATTGACAATACCAAGTACAATGACAACGTACCTGGTCGTTTTGGTGAATTGGTAGAACAATTGCTCTACACTGGAGCGTATGTCCTTGAACATTTCCAAAAGTACATCATCACAATTGCAGATACTAAGCCAGCTGCTAAGAAATCAGCCCAAGGCAAGACAGTGAACCGTGCTAAAAAATGGAAGACTGAAACAGCCTATAAAGAAGGTGATACAGTAACGCATGAAGATAAAGTCTATGTTGCAGTTAAAGAGATTTCAAGCTCTACGACCGCACCAGACTCTGACTCAGCTAACTGGAAAATCAAGAAATAAGGTATGAGTTATGAAATTTAAAATCAAACAAGATTTCTACGATTGGAAATCAAATGTGAAGCGACTGGTAGGGGAGGAGCTTGAGATTACTGAGGAACGCTATGCCGAGCTTGCTGACAATTTTGCCAGCAACGGTGTCGCTATCTCAGATGTTCTTGAGGAAATCCTTCCTGAACCTGAGTTTTTAGAAGAGGATTGATATGTCTATAGAGTTGCTGAAGAAAATGACAGGCGAAGAAGATACTCAGCTTCTCATGTTGCTCCAAATGAGGGCTACAAATCTTATCTTGTCAGAGACTAATCGCACATCTTTGACACCTTCTTTAAGTCTCTTAATACCTGAGGTTGCTATCGAGCTCCACAATCGCTCAGGAGCGGAAGGAGAGCATTCTAGAACCGAAGGTGGTATAGCAGTAGTCTACGGAGAAAACGGCCTGTCTACAGGTCTTTTACAGCGTATACGCATGCACAGACTAGCAAGGGTGGCAGGCCATGTTTTTGAAGCAGAGTAGACTGACACCTTATCCAATGCGACGGTTTGAAAAGACTGTTACAGAGGAAGGTGTCGCAAAAGAAGGATATGCCAAGGAAGCCGAAACAGTCTGTCTTGAGTTGTGGCCAGCTAGTAGCAAATTACAATCTGAGCTGTATGGCGAGCGTGTCAACGACATTTTGAACGCAAATGCCAACAAGTCAGCGACTATCAAAGTAAAGGATGGCGTGTGTATAGATAACCAGACAGAAGTGACTCATAGGGTTATCTCTAAAAAAGTCTACACACATCATCAAGTTTTGGAGTTAGAGCGTGTCAGAGCTACTAGGGGCAGATAGGCTTATAGCTAAGTTCAGAAAGTTGTCAGATGTTGCGCAACGAGATATTGTTTCAAAGGCGGTTCATCATGCAGCCAAAACCATTGTCCAAGCTGATGCTAAAAGACTTGCACCAGGGAACAATGGAGAACTTAGAAATAGCATCAAGACTAGGGTTAAAATGGACGGAGATAAGGTTATAGGAGAGGTTTACACAAATCTACACTATGCTCCTTACGTTGAGTTTGGAACAGGACCTAAGGGTCAGTCTAGCCATTCTGGTATCTCTCCAGAGGTTAGCGTGTCTTATCGCTCTAGCCCGTGGTATGTGCATGAAGACCAAATCGATGTAGGACCTTACCACTTTCAAAAGATTGGGGAGTTCTACAAGATGTATGGTCAACCTGCCCAGCCTTATCTTTATCCAGCTTTGAGAGACAATCAAGAGCGTGTGTCCAAGAATATTTCGAATTATGTCCGTAGAAAGATAAGAGAACAAATATAATGATCAATATCAAGCCTGTTATTTATAAAGAATTGCAAAAGGTCGCAGATAATGTGACTGATACTTATCCTAGCGATTGGGAGACTTTCCCAATCGTTATTTTTTTGGAAGAACAAAACAAGCCGGGTGAATGGTTTGACGACCAGGAACAAAAATCATCTATCCGCTACAAGGTGGATATTTTTGATGATACTAGCACCAGTGAGTTAGCTGTTAAAATCAATCAGATTTTTGAGTCTTTAGGTTTGCGAAGAACCGACTGCCAAGACGTACCAGACCCGTCTCATTTGAGACATAAGGTCATGCGTTTTGAAGGTGTCGTTGACTTACACTCAGAGCTTGTTTTTCAATTTAGAATGGAGAATTAAACATGTTAGCAAATGGAATTACGTTAGCTTATGGTACAGCTAAAGGAACTTATACTAAACTTGCTGGGTTGAAAGAAGTACCAGAGTTTGGTATTGAGCCTGAAAAAGTAGAGAACACTACTCTTGAAGACAAAGTTAAAAAGTATGAATTCGGTATTGGCGACGCAGGGGAATTGGAGTACAAATTCGCTTATAAGAACGACGGAGAAACCGCACCTTATCGCGTATTGCGTAAAGCGGCAGACAACAAGACGAAACTCTTCTTTGAACAAACTTACCCAGACAACACTAAAGTTCATTTTGAAGGTCAAGTATCTGTTAAGCTTGGTGGTGGCGGTGTCAATGCCGTTATCGAGTTTACCCTTAAAATTGCTTTGCAGTCAGAGTTGGAATTTGTAGACGGTCTTGGAGGTTAATTAAATGGCGTTAAAATACACAACTTGGAAAGTTACTGATGAAAAAGAGTTGAAGCTACGTTTGACATCTCATCAAGCTGCAACTGTGGAAGAAAAAATCGGCATGAACTTACTGAAGATTTTCATGCCTGAAGCTGGCGAAGAGTTCACTTTGCCACCTTTAAAAGTTATGCTGTTGTTAGTTCATGGGGCCTTGCAGCAGTATGAACATGGGTATTCCTTTGAAGATGTCTACGATCTATACGATGAATACGTGGACAACGGTGGAGATCAAACGACATTCATGACAGAGGTGTTGATGCCACTCTTTGAAGTATCGGGTTTTACTCCACGAGGAAGCAAGGACAAGAAAGCTTCCAAGAAGAGAATGACAGTAGTCGAGTAATCTTAACGGTAACGCAGATTATTGAGAGGCTTTATCCTATGTTTTTGGACATCGGGGGTAAGCCTCTTGATTTTTGGGATTTAACGGTGCTTGAAATCAGAGAAATGATAGAAAGCTACAACCGTGTCAAAGCCCAAGAGCGTAAAGAGAAGATTATTGACTCATACAGACTTTCGCAGATGATATCCAACCACGTTTCCTTATTGTTATCCAAAGATGCCAAGGTCTTTGAGTTCTGGGAATATGCGCCTGAGTTGTTTGTAGAAGAACAACAAGCGGTAGAACAGGAACGACAGAGACAAGCGTTTTTGTTGCATAAGGAACGGATGCGTGAATTTGCAGAAAGACATAATCGAAAAAGGAAGGAGGAAATGAATGGCAACTCTTGACGAATTGAAAGTCATGATTGACGCTGAGATAGCGCCTTTCAGGAAGAAGATGAAAGAAGTCGAGAATCAGGTCAAGGGAACATCTGACCAAGTGAAGAATGCTACTGCCAAAGTTCGTGAACAGTCGAATTCTATCGGTAGTGCGTTTGGTAAGCTAGCCAAGTTCGCTGGTTTTGCAATCCTTGGTAAGAAATTGCTTGATGTTGGGATGTATTCAGCGCAGACAGCTCTTGAAGTATCAGCGTCTATGAACCAAATCAAGCGACAGATGGGCGAGAGTTCGCAATCTTTCTTAAAATGGGTTAACGATAACGCTAACGCTATGAATATGGGTGTGGGTGAGGCGACCAACTACGGTGCAGTCTACTCAAACTTATTTTCTGGATTTATCAAAGATACCAACAAGCTAAGCGCCTATACTGCTAAGATGTTGCAAACATCGGCAGTTGTTGCTGAAGGTTCAGGGCGTAGCATTACAGACGTTATGGAGCGGATTCGCTCTGGTTTACTAGGTAACACCGAAGCAATTGAGGACCTAGGAATCAACGTTGGAGTTGCTATGATTGAATCCACTGAAGCCTTTAAGAAGTTCGCAAACGGTCAGAGCTGGCAACAATTAGACTATCAAACCCAGCAACAAATCCGCCTTATGGCTATTCTGGAACAGGCTACAGCCAAGTATGGAGATACCTTATCCAACTCAGTCAACGGAAGTATCAGCTTATTTAAGTCGTTGATGAAAGATAGTGCATTGAATTTGGGTAATGCTATGTTACCGATTATCAATGCAATCATGCCTGTCTTGAACTCTTTTGCTATGGTATTGAAGAATGTTACTGCTAAACTCGCTGAGTTTATTGCTTTAATGTTTAACAAGAAAGCTACGGTAAAAGATGGTGTCGGTGGAGCAGTTGGAGACATGGGTAATGCCATGAAAGATGCTGCAGGCGGTGCAGGAGACCTTGCTGATGCAGTGGACGACGCTGGAGATTCAGCAGGAGGACTTGCTGATAATCTTGGAGACTCAGCTAAAAACGCCAAGAAGGCTGCTAAAGAATTGCTAGGTCTTTTGGGATTTGATGAGATTAACATCTTGCAAAAACCAAAAGACGATGATGCAGGCGGTTCTGGAGGCGGTGGAGGCGGTGGCGGAGGCAAAGGTGGTAAAGGAAAGGGAGGCGGAGGCGGACCTTTCAAAGACATCTTGCCAGAAGTCGAGTTGACCGACATGGGTAACCAGTTCAAGAGCATTTTTGACGGGCTAGGAGACAAGCTTAAAGGGTTGTTTGACCTCTTCAAAAAAGGTTTTGATGCAGCATTTAGACCGGAAGGTTTAGAGCGTATCAAAGCTGCTTTAGAACGAATCAAGAAAACTCTTGAAGAAATTGCTACCGATCCAAGGGTTGTAAATGCCTTTAACCGCATGACCGAGAAAATTGCTTATGCTTTGGGCCAAATTGCTGGTTCGTTAGCTACTATAGGCGTTGGTATTGGTGTACTTCTTACTGAAAGTATTGCAAACGGCCTTGAAAGGCAAAAAGAACGCATTATCAGGGCGCTAGTCGCTTTGTTTGATAATATTGGTAACATTGCAGAGGCAGTAGGAAACATCGCTCAGGCTTTTTCTAGTGCTTTCTACGACGTCATTACTTCAACTGGTGCGGTTCGTATCGGTAGCGCTATTGTGTCAACTCTATTAAGCTTGACATCTACCATTGTTGAAGTCGGTAGCAAATTAGCAGGAAGTCTATTTAAAGGATTTGAAAAAGTCGTTGTGACAAGCGCTCCTAAAATTTCATCAATGCTTCAAAGTCTTTTGGACATTGTAGCTCCAATATTTGAAACTATCGAGAGTGTTGTTGATAAGTTTGGCGATGGATTGAGTAGTGTCTACGATGAACATGTAGCCCCTGCTATTGACTCTATTGCTAATGCTTTTAACGGACTAATTGACATTATTCAAATACTTTGGGAAGGAAGTTGGAAGCCTTTCGCAGAGTTCTTGTCTAATACATTCGGCATAAGTATTGAAACCGTCGCTGATTTACTAGGCGGTATCATACTGGAAGCATTGAAGTTACTAGCTGATACAATCAAGCTAGTAGCTGACGGTTTTACTGCTTTTTCTGACTGGTGTAAAGAAAATAAAGAGATTATCTCCACAATCGCTAGTGTGATTGGTACGCTTGCAACCGTGTGGCAAGGAATTAAGTTCTTGTCTTGGGCTGAACAAGCTGGAGGACTTGCAGGAGCATTCGATTTATTAAGTGGCAAGGTTTCCTTTATTGTTAGCGGAATTAAAAACCTTGGACTAGCATTGAAAGCTTTAACATTTGATAAATTGGTTAGCTTCGGAGAAACCATCTATTTGAATGCGTTGTATGCGAAAGACTTTGTGGTCAATTCTGGGAAATTGATTGTAGAGTTAGGAAAAACTGCTCTAGAACTTGGTAAATCAGCACTGGCGTGGGGTGTTCATGCGGCACAAATGGGGCTTGCAGCAGCAGCGGAAATCGCTCAATCGGTTGCAGCAGGAGTTGCAGCAGCCGCAACATGGGCGCTCAATGGAGCTATTGCGGTATTGACCAGTCCGATAACCTTAGTTATTGCTGCTATTGCAGCCTTAATTGCTATCGGAGTCTTGCTCTACCAAAACTGGGATACTGTTGTTGAGTTTGCGAAAAATGCATGGCAAGGACTATGTGATTTTATCAATGGTATTTGTCAAGCGATTGGCGAATTTTTCAGCGGTCTATGGATGAAGCTACAAGAAATCTTTGAGCCGATAGGTCAATGGTTTGGCGAGAAGTTCCAAGAAGGTTGGGACGGTATCGTTAATATCTTCAGTAATTTAGGTTCATGGTTCGGTGAGAGATGGGCTGATGTGACTAATGCTTTGACAGAAGTTGGTTCTTGGTTAGGTGATAAATTCCAACAAGGCTGGGACGCAATAAGCAATACATTTAGTAAGTTGGGCTCATGGTTTGGTGACCGTTGGAACGAATCTAAAGACGCACTTTCCGAAGCAAACACTTGGCTTGGAGAGAAATTCCAATCTGGTAGGGATAAAGTGAACTCGGCTTTTGAAAAAGTTGGCTCGTGGTTCGGTGACCGTTGGAATGATATCAAAGATGGAGTAAAAGAAGCTGATACATGGTTTGGAGAGAAATTTGAGAGCGCAAAAGAGAAAGCTCAGAATCCTTTCCAAAAAATCGGTTCATGGTTTGGCGATAGATGGAAAGACATGCAAGATGCCTTGAAAGAAATCCCCAACTGGTTTAAGAATCTGTTTAATGATGCAATGGACAACGCAAAAAGCGCAGTACAATCAGGTGTTGATGCGCTTAAGAGTATTTTTGATTTTGAGTGGCACTTGCCAAAACTTGAGTTGCCTCACATTAAGATAACTGGCGGTTTTAGTTTGAATCCACCTAGTTTTCCTAGCTTTGATATTTCTTGGTATGCACGAGGTGGTGTGTTCAATTCCCCTAGCATTATCGGGGTCGGAGAAGCTGGTCAAGAAGCAGTAATGCCCCTTGAACGGAATACAGGTTGGATTTCTACTTTGGCTCAGAAAGTAGCTGAAAGAATGCCTGTTAACAATGCCCCTGCGGGCTATTCATTGCCAGCTGGTGATATTGTTATCCAAATCGCAGGACATGAGTTTGGTAGGGTAGCTATCCAAGAAATTAACAAAGAACACGAACGAGCAGGTCAAACCTTGCTCAAGATTTAGGAGGTTAAATGGCACAATTGACAATCAATGGGGTGGCTGTGAAGCCTCCCAAATCTTTTCAGGTCGGTATTCAGGATATCGATGGAGAAACAGGGCGTAATGCCAATGGAGACATGGTGCGTGACCGTATCACGACCAAGAGGAAACTAGACTGTGAATGGGGCATGCTGACTCAAGAAGAAATGAGTCAGCTTTTAAATGCCGTTTCAGCAGTCTTTTTTGAAGTTTCATACCCTGACCCTGTTAAAGGTCAGACGACTGGGACTTTCTATGTTGGTGATAGGACAGCTCCTAGCTACACCTTCACTGAGAAGTTCAAACCTTGGTCAGGCGCTAAATTTAATCTGGTAGAGAGGTAAGAAGATGGACGCTTTAACCAGACGACAATTTGACAGAGCCATGTTTGCCAAGGACAGGACGCTGGCTATCCGTGTTGGCAATTATGCTTCACGAGATATCAAAGAGGCTAGTTTTGAGTATGGCTATATCAAAGGTGATACGTACAAGCCCGGTGGAACGTGTGCTGGTAGCGGTAAAATTACCTTTACCAGTATCATTACCACGTTCAATAAACTGGATATCCTACACCCTGAGATTGGGCTACTGGTTGGGAATACCTACCAGTGGGTTAAGATGGGGGAATACTTCATCAACGATATTGAGATTGACCGAAACCGCAACACAACTACGCTTGAGCTTATGGACGGCATGTTTAAACTTAATCGTGAATATGTGACGGACTTGCATTTCCCAGCTGAAGTACGAGAGGTTATTCAGGAAATCTGCTTAAAAACAGGCATTGAGTTAGCGAATGACTATTTCGGAATCAGCGCTATGCGCTACCATGTCGAACAAGTTCCTGAAGGCAAGAAACTTTCCTTTAGGGATATGCTGAGCGCTATGACTCAGATGATTGGTATGTCTTGCTTCTTCAACAGAGAAGGCAAGATGGAAATCCGTGATTTGACTGAGTCAAATATCACGATCAACGCAGATAGTTACTTCCTACATGGTTTAACCAAGAGTGAGATTGAGTATCAGATAGCTGGTATCACTTGTAAGACGGACAAGAAGTCTCTGACAGTCGGTATGAAGACAGGTCGGTCTTTGGAACTGGACAATGTCTTTATGACCCAGAGCGCTTTAAATGACCTGTATTACAAGCTGAAAAACCTGACTTACTATCCGTATAATCTAAACTACCAAGGGCATTTACTGCTTGAGGTTGGGCAGTGGGTAACCATTCAGACCAACAAGAAAGAAACATTTAAAGTTCCTGTGTTAAGCCAGAGCTTTACTTTTAAAGGTGGTCTGAGAGGTCGTATCAGTGCAGATAGTAAGGCTGGAAACGATACCCAGTATTCTTATGAGGGTACGATCACCAAGCAGATAAAGCAACAAGATGGCATTGAAGCGAAAATCCAAGCGCAAATAGAAGCAGCAGACGCAGCCTTTGAAGCCGAGTTTGAGAAACGTAAAAAAGAGATAGATGATGGTATTGAACTTGCCAAGGCCAAGGCGGAAGAAGTCAAGCAAGACATTTCAAACGAAATCGACAAACGATTCCAAAACTTCGATAATGCTTCTATCCAAGAAGCTAGACGAAAAGCTGAAGAGGCTTTGAAAAGTGCTGGTGCGAGTGCTTCACTTGCTCAGGAAGCTAAGAAGATTAGCGACCAAGCGAAATCTGAAATCGACAATCTGAGAACATCATCTCAGACTGCCATTGAACAGATTGAATCATTTAAAACTCAATACGGCACGAAGTTGAACGAGGTCCAAAGCACTGCAGATGGCCTGTCTACTAAAATGGGCGCGATTGAGACCTACATCAGCAATGATGGTCAGCGTCAGGAAGAGTTGAAGCGTTATGCTAGAACCGAAAGTGCTAGTCAAGCGACTGCAATCCGTGAGCAGATATCCAGAGACTACGTTGGGAAAAATATCTTTCAAGAAAGCGTTCAGGGCGTTGAAAGGCGTTTAGAAAGTTTTTCGCTTGGAACAAGTGGTAACTTGCTAAAGAATAGTAATGACGGATTTTACAATCAGCATGATAAACGATATAGACTTGTTGAAACCTTGCAAGCTAATCAAACCTATACTCTCGTTACGAAATATTGGAACGGAGAGAATGCGACAGGTCATTCATTTCTAGATGGAATTGGAAATTGGCGATTTTTAACATATAACCCAGCTATCGATGCTTGGATGCTACAATTTACACCTTCTAAAAAAATTCCAGCTGGTACTGAAGTCATTTTATCTTCGGACCCTTATAATTCATTAGGTAATATGGACTGGGCGACACTTGTTCGTGGCGCAATCCCACTCATTCACTGGCAACCAGCAAAAGGTGATGTAGAGGAAGGGGTTACGC
>CAJZLM010000011.1:0-11328 GCA_916050595.1 Streptococcus mitis
GTACTCAAGTACAGCCTGCGGCTAGTTTCCTAGTTTGCTCTTTGATTTTCATTGATTATTATATTACTTTCTATTTGTAGGAGGTTGCTTATGGAACGTCTAAAATCATTTATTACACGCTATTCCAAGGTCTATATTGGTTTAGTTCTGTTGATCTGGATTGCTTTCTTCTTTCTTCCTTGGGATAAACCAGTTCTGGGAATATCTATCAATCTCTTAATCATGCAGAAAGTTTTACTAGTTTTTGGAATTCTGTCGATTTTGATGGCCTCGCTATCCAAGAAAGTCAGTCTCTTTGTTTTTGGACTCATCTGCTGTCTTTCTCTTTGGATTAATCTATTTATCCTATTTGCCATTTTGCCAATTTTTGGCAATTAAAGTATCATAAAAGTCAGAGAGGTTAGCTTGGAAACTAGCCTCTTTTTCCTTTTCAAAATGGGGATTCTTCCTTGAAAATAATCAGTAATTGTGCTAAAATTAAAAGAACATTCTAAAATATTCGGAATTTAAAGTAAGGAAAAACATGGCTAATATTTTAAAAACAATTATCGAAAATGATAAAGGAGAAATCCGTCGTCTGGAAAAGATGGCTGACAAGGTTTTCAAATACGAAGACCAAATGGCTGCTTTGACTGACGACCAACTAAAAGCAAAAACAGTTGAATTTAAAGAACGTTATCAAAATGGAGAATCACTGGATTCATTGCTTTATGAAGCATTTGCGGTTGTCCGTGAAGGTGCCAAACGTGTCCTAGGTCTCTTCCCATATAAGGTTCAGGTCATGGGTGGAATCGTTCTTCACCATGGTGACGTGCCAGAGATGCGTACAGGGGAAGGGAAAACCTTGACTGCGACCATGCCCGTATACCTCAACGCCCTTTCAGGTAAAGGGGTCCACGTAGTTACAGTTAACGAATACCTATCAGAACGTGATGCGACTGAAATGGGTGAATTGTACTCATGGCTTGGTTTGTCAGTAGGGATTAACTTGGCTGCCAAATCTCCAATGGAGAAAAAAGAAGCCTATGAGTGTGATATTACCTACTCAACCAACTCAGAAATCGGATTTGACTACCTTCGTGACAACATGGTTGTTCGCGCTGAAAACATGGTACAACGTCCGCTTAACTATGCCTTGGTCGATGAGGTTGACTCAATCTTGATTGACGAGGCCCGTACACCTTTGATCGTATCAGGTGCTAATGCGGTTGAAACTAGTCAGCTCTACCACATGGCAGACCACTATGTAAAATCGTTGGACAAAGACGACTACATCATCGATGTGCAGTCTAAGACTATTGGTTTGTCTGATTCAGGGATTGACAAGGCTGAAAGCTACTTCAAACTTGAAAACCTCTATGACATCGAAAACGTAGCTCTGACTCACTTTATCGATAACGCCCTTCGTGCCAACTACATCATGCTTCTCGATATTGACTATGTGGTGAGCGAAGAACAAGAAATCTTGATTGTTGACCAATTTACAGGTCGTACTATGGAAGGTCGTCGTTATTCTGATGGATTGCACCAAGCCATTGAAGCCAAAGAAGGTGTGCCAATCCAGGATGAAACTAAGACATCTGCCTCAATCACTTACCAAAACCTTTTCCGTATGTACAAGAAATTGTCTGGAATGACGGGTACAGGTAAGACCGAGGAAGAAGAATTCCGTGAAATTTACAACATTCGTGTTATTCCAATCCCAACAAACCGTCCTGTTCAACGTATTGACCACTCAGACCTTCTTTATGCAAGTATCGAGGCTAAGTTTAAGGCGGTTGTTGAAGATGTTAAGGCTCGTTACCAAAAAGGTCAGCCTGTCTTGGTTGGTACAGTAGCGGTTGAAACTAGTGACTACATTTCTAAGAAATTGGTCGCAGCTGGTGTTCCTCACGAAGTCTTGAATGCCAAAAACCACTATAAAGAAGCCCAAATCATCATGAATGCTGGTCAACGTGGTGCTGTTACTATCGCAACCAACATGGCCGGTCGTGGTACTGACATCAAGCTTGGTGAAGGAGTTCGCGAATTGGGTGGACTTTGTGTTATTGGTACAGAGCGTCATGAAAGCCGTCGTATCGATAACCAGCTTCGTGGACGTTCAGGTCGTCAAGGAGACCCAGGTGAGTCACAATTCTACCTATCTCTTGAAGATGATTTGATGAAACGTTTTGGTTCTGAACGCTTGAAGGGAATCTTTGAACGTCTCAACATGTCTGAAGAGGCCATTGAGTCTCGTATGTTGACACGTCAGGTTGAAGCGGCTCAAAAACGTGTCGAAGGAAATAACTACGATACCCGTAAACAAGTCCTTCAATACGATGATGTCATGCGTGAACAACGTGAAATTATCTACGCTCAACGTTACGATGTCATCACTGCAGATCGTGACTTGGCACCTGAAATTCAGGCTATGATTAAACGCACGATTGGTCGTGTCGTTGATGGTCATGCGCGTGCCAAACAAGATGAAAAACTAGAGGCAATTTTGAACTTTGCTAAGTACAACTTGCTTCCAGAAGATTCTATTTCAATCGAAGACTTGTCAGGTTTGTCTGATAAGGCTATTAAGGAAGAACTCTTCCAACGTGCCTTGAAGGTTTACGATAGTCAGGTTTCAAAACTACGCGATGAAGAAGCAGTTAAAGAATTCCAAAAAGTCTTGATTCTACGAGTGGTAGATAACAAGTGGACAGATCATATTGACGCCCTTGATCAATTGCGTAATGCGGTAGGACTTCGTGGCTATGCTCAGAACAACCCTGTTGTCGAGTATCAGGCAGAAGGTTTCCGTATGTTTAATGACATGATTGGTTCGATTGAGTTTGATGTGACACGCTTGATGATGAAAGCACAAATTCATGAACAAGAAAGACCACAAGCAGAACACCATATCAGTACAACAGCGACCCGCAATATCGCTGCCCACCAAGCAAATATACCAGAAGATTTGGATTTGAGTCAGATTGGACGGAATGAACTTTGCCCATGTGGTTCTGGTAAGAAGTTTAAAAACTGTCACGGTAAAAGACAATAAAATGAGATAGTTTAGAGGCGGATACCTTGTGAAAAGTAAATTTTTACTTGGTATCCGTTTGATTTATAAGGAGATGAGTTATGGTATTTACAGCAAAAAGTCCTAAAATTAATATTGAAGAAGTTCGTGCCTTATCAAAATTAGAAGGTCAAGCTTTGGAGAGAAAATCTCAGCGCGATCAAGAGCTAGAAGCCATTATACGTGGAGAAGACCAGCGAATTCTCTTGGTAATCGGGCCATGCTCATCTGACAATGAAGAAGCTGTTCTTGAATACGCTAAGCGTTTGGCAGCTTTGCAAGAAGAAGTGGCAGACCGTATCTTTATGGTTATGCGTGTTTACACTGCCAAACCCCGTACCAACGGAGATGGCTATAAGGGCTTGATTCACCAGCCTAATGCGACAGAAGCCCCTAGCCTCATCAACGGAATCAAAGCCGTTCGACATCTTCATTATCGTGTCATCACGGAAACAGGTATGACTACTGCTGATGAAATGCTTTATCCTGAAAATCTACCGCTTGTAGATGATTTGATTTCTTACATGGCAGTTGGTGCACGTTCGGTTGAAGACCAGCAACACCGCTTTGTGGCAAGCGGGGCAGATTTTGCGACTGGGTTTAAAAATCCAACCTCTGGAAATCTCAATGTTATGTTTAATGGGATTTATGCTGCTCAAAACAAACAAAGTTTCCTTTTCCTAGGAAAAGAAGTGGAAACAACTGGGAACCCGCTTTCGCACGCCATTCTTCGTGGAGCAATTAATGAGTACGGTAAGAATATTCCTAACTACTACTATGATAATTTGATGGATACCATTGCCCAGTATGAGAAAATGGGCTTGGAAAATCCTTTTATCATTGTGGATACCAATCATGACAACTCTGGTAAGCAATATATGGACCAGATTAGAATTGTCCGCCAGACCTTGATTAATCGTGATTGGAATGAAAAAATCAAGCAGTACGTTCGTGGCTTTATGATTGAGTCTTATCTAGAAGACGGCCGTCAGAACGAACCGGAAGTATTTGGCAAGTCTATCACGGACCCTTGCCTGGGCTGGGATAATACGGAAGTCCTCGTCAGAGAAATCTACCAAACGCTAGGAGAATAAGATGGCATTTATTGAAAAAGGTCAAGAAATCGATATTGAAGCAATCAAGGCAGAAACCCAATTGTCTGTGGCAGCCTTGCGACTAAAGGAGCGTCGTGATAGAGAATTGGCAGACATCATTTCGGGAGAAGATGACCGGATCCTTTTGGTGATTGGTCCTTGCTCGTCTGACAATGAAGAGGCTGTCTTGGAATATGCCCGTCGTTTATCTGCTTTGCAAAAGAAGGTGGCGGACAAGATTTTCATGGTTATGCGTGTTTATACAGCTAAACCTCGCACTAACGGAGACGGCTATAAAGGTTTGGTTCACCAACCGGATACTTCTAAGGCTCCAAGTCTGATCAATGGCTTGCAGGCTGTGCGCCAGTTGCACTATCGTGTGATTACAGAGACTGGTTTGACAACGGCAGATGAGATGCTTTATCCGTCAAATCTGGTATTGGTAGATGATTTGGTCAGCTACCATGCTGTTGGGGCTCGTTCTGTGGAAGACCAAGAGCACCGCTTTGTGGCTTCAGGAATTGATGCACCAGTCGGAATGAAAAATCCAACCTCAGGAAATCTTGGGGTCATGTTTAACGGTATCTATGCCGCCCAAAACAAACAGACCTTCCTCTTCCATGGCCAAGAAGTTGAAACTTCAGGAAATCCTTTAGCCCACGTTATCCTTCGTGGAGCAGTCAATGAATATGGGAAAAATGAGCCTAACTTTTACTATGAAACCCTGCTAAATACTATTGAGCGTTATGAAGCCATGGGACTTGAAAATCCCTTTATCCTCATTGATACCAACCATGATAACTCAGGAAAGCAATATATGGAGCAAATTAGAATTGTTCGCCAGACCTTGCAAAATCGTGATTGGAACGAGAAAATCAAAAAGACGGTTCGAGGCTTTATGATTGAATCTTACCTAGCAGATGGTCGTCAAAACCAACCAGAGGTCTTTGGTTGCTCCATTACCGATCCTTGTCTAGGTTGGGAAAATACAGAGGCCTTGGTAGAAGAGATTTATGCTACCTTGACAAAATAAGTGAAAAGGATGGAGTTGGGGAATCTCAACTCCTTTTGATGAGAATGATAGTTGGACACGGAATTGACATCGAAGAATTGGCTTCGATAGAAAGCGCAGTTACACGACATGAAGGATTTGCTAAGCGCGTACTGACCGCTAAGGAAATGGAGCGCTTCACCAGTCTTAAAGGGCGCAGGCAGATTGAATATTTGGCTGGTCGCTGGTCGGCTAAGGAGGCCTTTTCTAAGGCAATGGGAACGGGCATTGGCAAGCTCGGTTTTCAGGATTTGGAAGTCTTGAATAATGAACGCGGAGCGCCTTATTTTAGTCAGGCACCATTTTCAGGAAAGATTTGGCTGTCTATCAGCCATACAGATCAGTTTGTGACAGCCAGTGTCATTTTGGAGGAAAATCATGAAAGCTAGTCCACATAGACCAACCAAGGCTCTGATTCATCTGGGAGCTATTCGACAAAATATTCAGCAAATGGGGGCTCATATCCCTGAAGGAACGCTCAAGTGGGCTGTGGTTAAGGCCAATGCCTATGGGCATGGGGCTGTTGCCGTTGCCAAGGCGATTCAAGATGATGTTGATGGTTTTTGCGTTTCCAATATTGATGAAGCCATTGAACTCAGACAGGCTGGACTCAGCAAGAAAATCCTTATTTTAGGAGTTTCTGAAATCGAAGCTGTTTCTCTTGCTAAAGAATACGACATCACCTTGACTGTGGCTGGACTGGAGTGGATTCAATCACTCTTAGATAAGGAAGAGGACCTAACTGGATTGACAGTCCACCTTAAGATTGACTCAGGAATGGGACGGATTGGTTTTCGAGAGGCTAGTGAGGCTGAGCAAGCTCAAGACTTGCTCAGACAACATGGTGCTGGTGTTGAAGGGATTTTTACCCACTTTGCTACTGCAGACGAGGAATCAGATGACTACTTTAATGCCCAGTTAGAACGGTTTAAAACTATTTTGGCCAGTATGAAAGGTCTTCCAGAGCTGGTTCATGCCAGCAATTCTGCAACGACCCTTTGGCATGCAGAGACTATTTTCAATGCGGTTCGTATGGGGGATGCTATGTATGGTCTGAATCCTAGCGGAGAGGTCTTGGACTTGCCCTATGACTTGAAACCAGCCTTGACCTTGGAATCTGCCTTGGTTCACGTCAAGACAGTTCCATCTGGAGCTTGCATGGGCTACGGAGCGACATATGAAGCGGATAGTGAGCAAGTCATTGCGACGGTGCCAATCGGCTATGCGGATGGTTGGACACGAGATATGCAGAATTTCACTGTCTTGGTAGATGGCCAAGCTTGCCCAATTGTTGGACGAGTTTCTATGGACCAAATCACTATTCGTCTGCCTAAGCTTTATCCGTTGGGAACAAAAGCAACCTTAATTGGCTCCAACGGAGGCAAGGAAATCACAGCTACTCAGGTAGCGACCTACCGTGGGACTATTAACTACGAGGTCGTTTGTCTCCTCAGCGATCGCATTCCGAGAGAATATTATTAGAAAAGAAAGGAGTGGAGCATGAATCTACATCAACCCTTGCATGTCTTACCTGGTGTGGGACCAAAGTCAGCAGAGAAATACGCCAAACTAGGAATTGAAAACTTGCAAGACCTCTTGCTCTACTTTCCTTTCCGTTATGAAGACTTTAAAACCAAGCAGGTGCTGGAGCTAGAAGACGGTGAAAAGGCAGTCCTATCTGGTCAAGTCGTGACTCCTGCCAGTGTCCAGTATTATGGTTTCAAGCGCAATCGCCTGCGCTTTAGCCTCAAGCAGGGAGAAGTTGTTTTTGCGGTGAATTTCTTTAACCAGCCCTATCTAGCAGACAAGATAGAGTTGGGAGCAACCCTTGCTGTCTTTGGAAAATGGGACCGTGCCAAGGCTAGTCTGACAGGGATGAAGGTCCTGGCTCAGGTGGAAGATGACCTCCAACCTGTCTATCGTCTGGTTCAGGGAATCAGTCAGGCCAGTCTGGTCAAAGTTATCAAGACGGCCTTTGATCAGGGACTGGACCTCTTGATAGAGGAAAATCTTCCCCAGTCTTTGCTCGATAAATACAAACTCATGTCCCGTTGTCAGGCCGTTCGTGCCATGCATTTTCCTAAGGATTTGGGAGAATACAAGCAGGCCCTTCGCCGTATCAAGTTTGAGGAACTCTTTTACTTTCAAATGCAGTTACAGACGCTCAAGTCTGAAAATAGAGTTCAGGGCAGCGGTCTGGTTTTGAACTGGTCTCAGGAAAAAGTGACAGCAGTCAAGGAAAGCCTTCCTTTTGCCCTGACCCCAGCTCAAGAAAAGAGTTTGCAGGAAATTTTGACCGACATGAAGTCGGACCACCACATGAATCGTCTTTTGCAAGGGGATGTGGGGAGCGGAAAAACGGTAGTCGCTGGCTTGGCTATGTTTGCGGCGGTGACAGCTGGCTATCAAGCAGCCCTCATGGTGCCAACAGAAATCCTAGCAGAGCAGCACTTTGAGAGTTTGAAGGGTCTTTTTCCGGATTTGAAACTGGCTCTTTTGACAGGTTCCTTGAAAGCTGCAGAAAAGAGAGAAGTCTTGGAGACTATTGCCAAGGGTGAGGCTGATTTGATTATCGGAACCCACGCTCTGATTCAGGATGGGGTAGATTATGCTCGTCTTGGCTTGATTATCATCGATGAGCAGCACCGCTTTGGTGTAGGGCAAAGGCGTGTTCTGAGAGAAAAAGGCGACAACCCAGATGTCCTCATGATGACGGCGACTCCCATACCACGGACGCTGGCTATCACGGCATTTGGCGATATGGATGTTTCCATTATTGACCAGATGCCAGCAGGGCGGAAGCCTATTGTGACACGCTGGATCAAGCATGAGCAACTATCTCAGGTCTTGACTTGGTTAGAGGGGGAAATTCAAAAAGGTTCACAAGCCTATGTCATCTCTCCCTTGATTGAAGAATCAGAAGCTCTGGATTTGAAAAATGCTATTGCTTTATCTGAGGAATTGACGGCTCATTTTGCTGGTAAGGCAGAGGTGGCTCTTCTACATGGTAAGATGAAGAGTGACGAAAAAGACCAGATTATGCAGGAGTTCAAAGAGCGAAAAACGGATATTCTGGTTTCAACGACGGTTATCGAGGTAGGGGTCAATATTCCCAATGCGACCGTCATGATTATCATGGATGCCGATCGCTTCGGTCTCAGCCAGCTTCACCAGCTTAGAGGTCGTGTGGGTCGGGGAGACAAGCAGTCCTATGCGGTTCTCGTTGCCAATCCCAAGACGGATTCTGGGAAAGACCGCATGCGCATCATGACAGAAACCACCAATGGATTTGTCCTTGCGGAGGAAGATTTGAAAATGCGTGGTTCAGGTGAAATTTTTGGAACCAGACAGTCAGGTCTTCCAGAGTTCCAAGTAGCTGATATTATCGAAGATTTTCCGATTTTAGAAGAAGCTAGAAAAGTTGCTAGTTACATTAGTTCTATTGAAGGCTGGCAAGAGGATCCAGAGTGGCGCATGATTGCTCTTCATTTGGAAAAGAAAGAACATTTAGATTAAGCTTTCTCTAAGGAAAACTTAAGCTAGCTTTCAGGTTAGCCCCTTATACTAGAGTCATCAAAAAGAAACGAGGACTCTCACATGACAGTAACGATTAAAGTAAATTACCAAACCACTTTCCAAAAGAAAGAAGTAACAAAATAATATAAATATAAGGAAGAAAGAGCGAAATGCTCTTTTTTGTTTTTAAGATTACTTTCAGTCGATAGATTTGAGGGAGGAGAATCTAAAATCTCTTTCTATTTACCCTTCTTTCTTGCATTGCTTTTCTAGATATGCTAGAGTGGTGGTAGCGATTACAAAAAAAGAGTATGTTATGAAAAATCAAGCTTTGTTAGAAGAAATCAAGACTTATAGAGGGAGGGATGAGGTTCCAGAAGACTTTGATGCTTTCTGGGATGAGGAAGTGAAAAAAGTTTCAACACTTCCAGCCTACCAGTTGGAGGAAAGAGATTTCCACATTCCTCAAGTAAAGTGCTATGAATTAACCTTTGAAGGAAGCAATGAAGGCAAGGTTTATGCACGGGTCGTTCTTCCAAAAAGTGAGGAGAAGGTTCCACTAATCTTCCATTTCCATGGTTATATGGGACGTGGCTGGGACTGGACGGACATGCTGGCCTTCACCGTGGCTGGTTACGGTGTTGTTTCTATGGACGTTCGAGGCCAATCGGGTTATTCGCAGGATGGCTTGCGCTCTCCACTAGGAAATACGGTTAAGGGGCATATCATCCGTGGTGCTGTAGAAGGTCGGGAGCACCTCTTTTATAAGGATGTTTATCTGGACATTTACCAGTTGATCGAAATTGTTGCTAGTCTGCCTCAGGTAGATGAGAAGCGCCTTTCTAGCTATGGTGCCTCACAAGGAGGGGCTCTAGCCTTGGTTGCGGCGGCGCTCAATCCTCGAATTGAGAAAACTGTTGCCATCTATCCTTTCTTGTCTGACTTTAGACGAGTGATTGAGATTGGCAATACCAGTGAAGCCTATGACGAACTTTTTCGTTATTTCAAGTTTCACGACCCCTTCCATGAAACTGAGGAGGAGATCATGGCGACCCTTGCTTATATCGATGTGAAAAATCTTGCCCATCGTATCAAGGGTGAGGTTAAGATGATTACGGGCTTGGACGATGATGTTTGCTACCCTATTACCCAGTTTGCGATTTACAACCGCCTGACTTGCGACAAGGCCTATCGCATCATGCCTGAGTATGCCCACGAAGCCATGAATGTCTTTGTCAATGACCAAGTCTACAACTGGCTGTGTGGTAGTGAGATTCCTTTTAAGTATGTAAAATGATAAATGAGAGAGCCCAGTAGCTCTCTTTTTTGTAGTTTAATAAAAATGATTTAAAATAGATGACTCTCTGAAACTACTTTCAGAAACAGCTGTTCTATAAAATACTTTTGAAACTGAAATCTATTCTATGACAAAGTATTGAAAGCGCTTAACAAATGGTATATAATGAACTCATAAGAACAAAGAAAAGGAGGAAAGAGGATGCCACAGATTACTAAAGAAGCTTTGATTGCACAAATCAAAGATGGAATCATCGTTTCTTGTCAGGCCCTTCCTCACGAACCGCTTTATACAGAAGCGGGAGGAGTCATTCCCTTGCTGGTCAAAGCGGCTGAGCAAGGTGGAGCAGTCGGTATCCGAGCAAATAGTGTTCGCGATATCAAGGAAATCAAGGAGGTTACCAACCTTCCAATCATTGGGATAATAAAACGAGATTATCCACCGCAAGAACCCTTCATCACTGCTACTATGAAAGAAGTTGATGAACTGGCAGAACTGGACATCGAGGTCATTGCTCTGGATTGTACCAAGCGTGAACGCTATGATGGTTTGGAGATTCAAGAGTTCATTCGTCAGGTTAAGGAAAAATATCCTAACCAGCTCTTGATGGCTGATACAAGTACTTTCGAGGAAGGATTGGCAGCCGTTGAAGCAGGAATTGACTTTGTCGGAACAACCTTATCAGGATACACATCTTACAGTCCAAAAGTGGATGGCCCCGATTTTGAATTAATCAAAAAACTCTGTGATGCTGGCGTGGATGTCATTGCAGAAGGAAAAATTCATACACCAGAACAAGCCAAACAAATCCTGGGATATGGAGTGCGAGGCATCGTTGTAGGTGGCGCTATTACTAGACCAAAAGAGATTACAGAACGCTTCGTTGCTGCTCTTAAATAAAAAATAAAGAAAGGGGGATTGAGTATGATTATTACTAAAATCAGTCGTTTAGGAACTTATGTGAAAGTAAATCCACATTTTGCAACATTACTAGATTTTCTAGAAAAAACAGGACTAGAAAATTTAACAGAAGGTTCAATTGCTATCGATGGTGATCGATTGTTTGGGAATTGCTTTACTTATCTAGCAGACGGTCAAGCAGGGGCTTTCTTTGAAACACACCAAAAATATTTGGATATTCATTTAGTTTTGGAAAACGAAGAAGCCATGGCTGTTACGTCGCCAGAAAATGTAAGCGTTACCCAAAAATATGATGAAGAAAAAGATATTGAATTATACACAGGAGAAGTGGAACAGTTAGTTCATTTGAGAGCTGGTGAATGCCTTATCACTTTTCCAGAAGATTTACATCAAC
>CAJZLM010000012.1:0-11169 GCA_916050595.1 Streptococcus mitis
TTTTGTTTGGAAATTTCATGCTTTCAATCATTTTACAGAGATAATTAAAAATGATGAACTTTCTTAAGTTATGGAAATTCAAATAATCTTTTCATTTTCTAATACTTTATCATCAAATTGTTCAGCTAGTATAGTTGCTGAGTGATAAAGTTCCTTTGCTTTATTTTTATCATTTTCAAAATAAAGATAGCACTTAGCTTCAAATACTGAAATTCCAGGTTTATAGACTTGCAACGTTGTTACTGATAAAATTTCATTCATCTTTTTTACTAGAGATATCATATGCTTATAGTCATTATGAACAACATAAACACCCGCTATGGCACAAAGAACTGATAGTAGCTCTACATTATACATTTCATCACTAACTAATTGCTGTTTCAACAACTTAATCCGAAAATCATCTAATGCTCTCTTCTATAAATCAAGTCTTGACATTGCATAGCAAAATAATCAATTAATAGTAAATCATTGAATGTGTAAACTTGCTTTAGTGTTACTTGCTTAAAATAATCATCAAAAATATCTTCAGCGAAACTACCTGTCCCTGTTCTTATCAAGTCTAATATTCTTTCAATCAAGTCTAGACTCAGCAACTCTTCCTCAGGAAGAGCTAGTTCTTTATTTTCAAGAAAAGTATCTATCGGAACTTCTAATCGCTTAGATAAATATTGTAACTTAGTAATTGTTGGCAAGGATTGCCCAAGCTCAGTACGCATCAGCTGTTTGATTATTAAGTCAGCTTCTGTCCACAGACCTCTTCTCTCATCAATTTGTGACGTTCACGTTCCTGTCTTACTCTATGACCAATTTCAGTTTTAATATCTGTTGTCATTCTTACCTCTTAACCACAATCCATAAATTAACATACTTTTAATTCTTCGGCTAAAAATTAACAATAATTCTTTTTCAAATCCGTCATATTATTTTCCAAAACTTGGATGTCTTGGCTGACTTTGAGAATGACAATGCTGCCTTGAATACTGGAGATGACTTGACGGGCCTGCAACTGCGCCCGCTCTTCTGACCAGTCAGCATGCAGGTCTTGCAAGAGGCTGGCTAACTTCTCTGTCCACTGGGTCATAAAATCATTGAGAGGACAGCGGAAGTTCTCATCTTCTGTGGACAATTCCACAATCAGATTACCAATTGGGCAACCATAAAAGACCGTCTGACTTTCATGAAATTGACAAACCCAGTCAATCATATCCGAAAACTTGTCACTGTCAGACTTGTCTGCTTCAAAAATATCTTCAAAAAGCTCTTTTCGCCAATTTGCTAAAATATCTTGAATGACCGTCAAACCAATTTCCTTCTTAGATTTGAAATAATAATAAAGCTGTCCCTTGCCAACATCAGCTGCCTCCATGATGTCACTGATGGAGGTGGCCACATAACCCTTCTGATAAATCAATTCCTCAGCACTTTGTAAAATACGCTCTTTAACGCTCATCTACTCACCTCTCTTTTTTCCTATTATAGCAGATTCAGAGTCTGAGACCAAACAATTGAAACCACCTCCTTTTGCCACTGTTTTATCATTAAAATTTTTGTTCTGAGCAAATTGATTTACAAATTCAATTCTAGATGTTATTATAATTGTACCGAACGGTCAGTATGTAACTAAAACTACCATTTGGAAAATCATCAAACTAACAGTCTAAATTCCTATTGGCTGTTAATCAAATCATATTAGGAGGAACCTCATGTTCAATCAGAAAAATGTCGCATTTGTTATCACAGACCCGCAAGTTGAATTCTTAAAATCTACTGGTAAAGGATTCGGAGCAACTAAAGATGTTCTTGAAAAAGTTAATACTATTGAAAATCTGACAAAGCTTTTCGCTCTTGCTAAAGAGCGTGGCTACAAGCGTTTTATCTCACCGCACTACTTCTATCCACACGATCACAAGTGGCAATTTAAAGCTGCTGGTGAAACGATGATGATTGAAAACGAAATGTTTTGGCGTGATAGCCAGTATTCAGCAATTCCAGAAGGCTCTGGAGCAGATATGATTGAAGAGATTAAACCATTTTTGGATGAAGATACTATTGTTGTCAACGGACATAAAATCTTTGGCCCAGAAAGCAACGACCTTAACCTTCAACTCCGCAAAAATGGTATCGACACCGTCATCTTGGCTGGTATGAATGCTAATCTCTGCGTGGATTCACACATGCGTGAACTCATAGAATTAGGCTACAATGTCATTGTTGTTAACGATGCTGTCGGTGCTCCAGGTGAAGAAGCCTACCAAGCTGCACTAACAAACTACGGCTACATTGCCAACCAAGTTTTGACAACTGAGGAAGTTATCGCTCAACTTTAGTATTAAAAACAAAATCAGGTAATCCTAGTGACTACCTGATTTTCTATGTTTTAGGCATTTTGCCAATTCTCTTGGTCTTCTTTAAAGCGTTTTAGGAGATCCAAGCCTTCTGGTGTGATATACCCTTCTTCTTGGGCTAGGTGGATGAGTTCACTGTAGTTCGAAAGTGTCACAAGTTTGACACCTGCATCTGAGAAGTTCTTATCCGCTTTTGGCAATTGATAGCTGAAAATCGCTACAACACCGAGAACGTCAACTCCTTCGCGTTTGGCTGCTGCTACGGCCTCGAGAACAGAACCACCCGTTGAAATGAGGTCTTCAACCACTACCATTTTTTGACCTTGAGCTACACGGCCTTCGATTTGATTACCAGCACCGTGGTCTTTTGGTTTGCTACGGATATAGGCAAAAGGCAGATTCATCTTGTCAGCAATAATAGCTCCGTGTGGAATCCCTGCTGTTGCAGTTCCTGCAATCACCTCAACCTCAGGAAAGGCTTCTTTGATAGCATCCACAAAACCATTTTCAATGAGAGTACGAGTTTCTGGATAGGCAAGAGTTACACGGTTATCTGTGTAAATCGGCGACTTGATACCAGATGCCCAAGTGAAAGGCTCCTCTGGTTTGAGGTAAACTGCTTGAATTTTCAAGAGGTGGCTAGCGATATCTTTAGCAAGTGTCATGGTCTTCTCCTTTTGTTTTTCTAATCTAGTTCTTTAATTCCAATCCTGTTTCCATTCATCCTTGATGGCATGATAAGCTGCAACAGGATCTTCAGCTTGGGTAATGGGACGTCCCACTACGATATAGTCACTGCCGATTTGATAAGCATCCGCTGGCGTCATCACGCGTTTTTGGTCTCCAACTGCAGCTCCCTGTGGACGAATTCCTGGCGTTAAACAGATAAAATCTGGTTTAGTAGCCTGCTTGATGACTTGTACTTCCTGAGCCGAGCAAACGACACCATCTAATCCCGCCTCAGCTGTCTTCTTAGCATAATGAATCACAGACTCTTGCAGGCTGGTTTGGATATTTTGAAAATCCTGCATCTGAGCTTCCGATGTTGAGGTCAGCTGAGTCACTGCAATCAATTTGGCTTGATTTCCAAGACCTTCACGCGCAGCCTTCATCATCTCTACACCACCAGCCGCATGAACATTAGTCATATCCACACCAAGCTGAGACAGAACCTTCATAGCTGATTTGACTGTATTGGGAATGTCATGCAGCTTGAGATCCAAAAAGACACCGTGCCCCAAGCCTTTCAAGTAAGACACAATCTCAGGCCCCGTTGCGTAATAAAGCTCCATCCCTACCTTAAGATAAAGGCTTTCTTCTGCTGGAAATAGAGCTAAAAATTCCTTGACTGCCTCAAAACTAGGAAAATCAAGAGCAATGACTGGACGATGTTCTCGCATAGGTTTCTCCTTTTACCTTTGCTAGTGAGAGAGTCTGGCCAACAGAAGCCACGAAAAAAGGAACCTGCCAACAGCAAGGTTCCACGAAAAATGGGTAGTCTCCACCCTTTCACCGTCTAACCTTAGCTGCCTCTCTGGACTGCTTTAAAGGTTTTTTACTATTCTATTATTTCTACTAGCACTTGTCAAGTAAAAACATGGTCACTAAAGAGCTATAGGAGAAAAGCTAAACCTAGCGACGTGATGAACGTCGGGTCGTTTGGTTTTGATTGCCCTCTTCCTCCAGCTTTTTCCTTTCCTCTTCTAGTTTATTCTGCTGTTCTTCCAGTCTTTTCTTCTCTTCCTCTTTTTGTTTCTTCTCAGCTTCCTTAGCCTCTTGTTTGGCTTTTTCCTCAGCCTCCATAATTAATTTATCCGCCACAGTGTAACTGTAAATTCCAGCTTCCATGTCAATCACACTCGGTTCTGACAATTGTGGCTTAATCTTACTGTAATATGGCAGTTTCTTACTCATTTCAGATAGAGGAACCAAGACCTCGTCCGAATCATTCATAGTCAATCGAATTAAATCTGATGTGACCTTGCTTGGGGCTAGTTCCACCTTTTGGATAGCAGATTTGAGTTCGGGGCTAATTTGAGAAAGTTCTGAGGTAAAGGTCTTGATTTGTTCGCTGTCATTAAAGAAAACTGATATATAAGTTTCTGGCAGACTCACCAAGCTCACCGAACTGGTCTCAAGCTGACCACTTGAAAGGATTGGATAATGGCTTTCTCCAGAAACATAGTAGGCCACAATATCATATTCCTTAACCTTGATTGTAAACTTGGTTGGAAATTGGTAGACAAGCTGAGCTGATTCAACCCAATAGTTAGACTTGATCTGCTCTTCATATTTTGCCTTGTCTAGCAGAAGGTTAATCGTATAATCCGAATCCTGAATGCCTGAAGCCTGTCGAATATCATCAGCTGTAGTTTGCACTGTTCCCTCAACACGAATATCCTTCATGGTCGCATAAGGACTAAGCAAATAAGCAGAGACAACCAATAAAATCAGACTGAGAAACAAAATCGAGATAGCCCGCCAGATATGAACTCCTGGAATTTTCGGTTTGACCGGTTTTTCCTTTACAGGCTTTTTCTCTATTTTTTTATCCCGTTTATCCTCTTTCTCTGTCTTTTTAGACTTTAGTTCTTCTTTGGATGCTACTTTTTTGATGTCTTCTGACTTTTCTACTTTTTCTTTAGCATCTTCTTTAGCTGATTTTGGGTCTTTTGGATCAGATTCACTCTCTTGGTCCTCAGTTGCATCTGACTTTTCAGATTTCGAAGCCATTCGAGCTTGTCTTTCCTTTTCCTTCTCCTCAGCTAAGGCCGCCTCTTCTTCAGCCTTCTTTTTTAGATATTCTTGGTTTCGTTTCTGCCATTCTGATAACTCTTTAAATTCTTCGAGGATTTCTTTGCCCTCATTTTTTTTATCTTTTGACATTTACTTTCCTTATGATAAATCTTTTTTCAACAATTGATAAAAATCTGCTAGAGATTTCAATTCCTTAGAAGCCTTCATCTTGGCTTGATAGTCTTCCTTGTGGCTTAGTAAGTGAGAAAGCTTCTCTTCTAAACTGTCCAAGGTCAAATCGCTTTCTTGAAGCTCTTCTGCATAGCCTTTTTTGACAAAGTAGGCTGCGTTCTCAATCTGATCTCCACGACTAGCTTCACGACCAAGTGGCACAATAACATGCAATTTTGCCATGGCCAAGAGCTCAAAAATCGTATTGGCACCACCACGTGTCACAACAATATCAGCCAATTCCATCAAGGGTTGATAGAGATTGGTCACATAGTCAACACGAAAAAGATTTTGGCTCAACTCGTTCAGGCTAGAATCTCCAGTTAGGTTGATAATATTGTAGCGCTCTTTCAGTTCTTTCTTATGGTCTGTCACCAATTGGTTAAAGACACGAGCACCTGCAGAACCACCGACAAACAATACAGTTGGCAATTGGGGATTAAAGTGGGTTTGGATATCCACCAATTCATCTGGTTCTGGAGTGTTTTGGTCTGAAACCTTGGTCACTGCTCCCACATGCTCGACCTTAGATAAACTTGAAGCTTGCTCAAAGGTTGAATACATCTTCGTCGCAAATTTATAGGCGATTTTATTGGCCAAGCCCATAGATAGGTCAGATTCGTGAATAAAGACTGGCACTCCTGACACACGCGCAGCGATAACAGGCGGCACAGAGACAAAGCCTCCCTTTGAAAAAAGAGCCTGTGGACGAAGTCGCAACATGATAAAGAGCGATTGGACAATTCCCCAGCCAACTTTGAAGACGTCCAGCATATTTTGCCAAGAGAAATAACGACGCAATTTTCCAGTCGCAATGGAATGGAAGGTGACATCTAGACCCGACTTGAGGATTTCTTGGTGTTCAATACCACGCTTGTCCCCGATATAGTGGACTTCCCAGCCATCTTCGATGAACTTGGGTATCAACAAAAGGTTGAGGGTAACGTGTCCAACCGTCCCCCCACCTGTAAAGACAATTTTTTTCATATTATTCCTTTAACTCCGCTACTGTGTCGATAAAGAGGTCGCCACGTACTTCAAAGTTAGCATACATATCCCAGCTGGCATTGGCAGGACTGAGAAGAACCACGTCTCCTTGAGTCGCAAGCTCGTAAGCCTTGCGGGTCGCATCTGAAATATCAGTCGCATCCACATAAGCCACACCTGCCTTGTCTGCTGCCCGTTTAACACGTTCGGCAGACTGACCCAGGATGACCATCTTCTTGAGTCCAGTAATGTCTGGAACCAATTCGTCAAACTCATTACCACGGTCCAAACCACCTGCAATCAAGACGACCTTGCTGTTGTCAAATCCTGACAAGGCTTTTTGAGTAGCCAAGATATTGGTTGACTTGCTATCATTATAGAATTTGACACCCTTGATTTCATCCACAAATTGGAGACGGTGTTTGACACCACCAAAGGCTGAAAGAGTTTCTTTGATGGTTTGGTTGTCCACACCACGAAGCTTGGCTACAGCAATCGTCGCAAGGGCATTTTCCACATTGTGGCTACCTGGAACTCCGATTTCATTCACTGCCATGACCACTTCCCCACGGAAGTAGAGCTGACCATCTTCCAAATAAGCTCCATCAACCTTTTCAAGTGTTGAGAATGGTACAACTGTAGCTTGTGTTTTAGTAGCTAATTCTTTTGCCAAGTCTTGGTTAAAGTTCAAGACAAGGAAATCAGCTGCTGTCATCTTGTTCTGGATATTCCACTTGGCTGCTACATATTCCTCAAAAGAACCATGGTAATCGATATGGGTTGGCATGAGGTTGGTAATAACCGCAATCTCAGGATGGAATTCTTGGACGCCCATGAGTTGGAAAGAAGAAAGTTCCATGACAAGCGTGTCCTTGTCTGTCGCAGTTTGGGCCACTTGACTAGCTGGATAGCCGATATTCCCTGATAAAAGGCCATGTTGTCCAGCAGCAGTCAAAACTTCCCCAATCATGGTCGTTGTGGTTGTTTTACCGTTCGAACCAGTAATACCAACAATCGGTGCTTCAGAAATCAAATAAGCCAATTCCACCTCAGTCAAGACTGGAATTCCCTTGGCCAAAGCCTTTTCAATCATGGGATTGCTGTATGGGATGCCTGGATTTTTCACCATAAGGGCAAACTCTTCATCCAACAGTTCCAAAGGATGGCCACCTGTGATAACCTTGATTCCTTCTTCCAACAAACTTTGGGCAGCTGGATTGTCCTCGAAAGGTTTCCCGTCATTTACTGTCACAATGGCACCTAGCTTGTCCAACAAACGAGCTGCAGATTCACCAGACTTAGCCAAACCTAAAACAAGGACTTTCTTATTTTTAAATTGATCTATTACTTTCATGTCTCGAACTCCATTTCTACTCTTACTATTTTACCATTTTTATGGAAATAATTCTAAACGAAAATGCTCATATTCAGCATTCTAACAAGCAAAAAGAGAGCCGAAACTCTCTTTTTATCTTCTTTTGTTTTTACTAACCGACATGAGGGTAATATCTCGCAAACTAAAGTATGCTAGGAGGAGCATGGCGATTGCGATAAAGAATTCTGTCGGTAGCTGAAAGATTTGCAGAACAGACAACATGAGCAAAATCAGCAATGCTACGAAAGCAAAGACGACAAGGACGATATTGACTGTCCCTTTAATGCTTTCTGGTGTCGCAAATACATAGAGTAGTAATAAGAGGAGTCCTATGATTAAATAAACCATTTTTATCTCTTTCTAGCTCTTATTCAGCTGATTTTTTCTTCTTGTTAGCTTTCTCACGCTCTGCCTTGTTAAGGATTTGTTTACGCAAACGGATAGACTCAGGCGTTACTTCCATGTACTCATCATCGTTCAAGAACTCAAGAGACTCTTCAAGTGTCAAGATACGAGGAGTCTTGATAACAGCTGTTTGGTCCTTAGTAGCTGAACGGACGTTGGTCATTTGTTTTGCCTTAGTGATGTTAACTGTCAAGTCATTTTCACGAGAGTTTTCACCGATGATCATTCCTTCGTAAACCTCAGTACCTGGGTTGACAAAGATTGTACCACGTTCTTCGATAGACATGATTGAGTAAGTTGTAGCCTTACCAGCATCGATAGAAACAAGGGCACCACGGTGACGACCACCAATTTCACCTGGAATCAATGGCAAGTATTGGTCGAAGGTATGGTTCATGATACCGTAACCACGAGTCATTGACAAGAACTCAGTTGAGTATCCAATCAAACCACGCGCTGGAACAAGGAAGACCAAACGAGTTTGACCATTACCAGTTGAAATCATATCCAACATTTCACCCTTACGTTCAGAAAGGCTTTGGATAACAGACCCTTGGTATTCTTCTGGAGTGTCGATTTGAACACGTTCAAATGGCTCACATTTAACACCGTCGATTTCTTTTACGATAACTTCTGGACGAGATACTTGAAGTTCATATCCCTCACGACGCATTGTTTCGATAAGGATTGACAAGTGCAATTCTCCACGTCCTGAAACAGTCCATTTATCTGGTGAATCAGTTGGGTCAACACGGAGGGAAACGTCTGTTTGCAATTCTGCCTGCAAGCGTTCTTCTACCTTACGAGAAGTTACCCATTTACCTTCTTTACCAGCAAATGGTGAGTTGTTGACCAAGAAAGTCATTTGAAGAGTTGGCTCATCGATGTGTAGGATTGGAAGAGCTTCTACTGCATCTGTCGGAGTAATGGTTTCACCGACAAAGATATCTTCCATACCTGAAACGGCAATCAAGTCACCTGCTTTTGCTTCTTGGATTTCACGACGTTCCAAACCAAAGAAACCGAAGAGTTTTGTAACACGGAAGTTTTTAGTTGTGCCGTCAAGTTTAGAAAGGGTAACTTGGTCCCCAACCTTAACAGTACCACGGAAGACACGACCGATACCGATACGTCCAACGAAGTCATTGTAGTCCAAAAGTGATACTTGGAACTGCAAAGGCTCATCTGAGTTGTCTACTGGAGCTGGGATATGGTCGATAATTGTGTCAAAGATTGGTGCCATAGTCGCTTCTTGGTCAGCTGGATCATCTGACAATGAAGAAGTTCCGTTGATCGCTGAAGCATACACCACTGGGAAGTCAAGCTGGTCATCATCTGCACCAAGCTCGATGAAAAGTTCCAATACTTCGTCCACTACTTCTGCTGGGCGAGCTGATGGTTTGTCGATTTTGTTAACAACCACGATTGGAACAAGGTCTTGTTCCAAAGCTTTTTTCAATACGAAACGAGTCTGTGGCATTGTTCCTTCGTAGGCATCTACGACCAAAACAACACCGTCAACCATTTTCATGATACGCTCAACTTCTCCACCGAAGTCCGCGTGTCCTGGTGTGTCCATGATGTTGATACGAGTTCCGTTGTAGGCAACGGCTGTATTTTTAGCAAGGATGGTAATTCCACGCTCTTTTTCGATATCGTTTGAGTCCATAGCACGCTCAGCCAATTCAGTACGTGCATCAAGCGTTTCTGATTGTTTCAATAATTCGTCAACGAGGGTTGTTTTACCGTGGTCAACGTGGGCGATAATCGCAATGTTACGGATATCTTCTCTTAATTTTGTCATGATTTCCTCTATAATATTCAAAATTTATTTTCTAACTGAACGATTATACCATAATTTCAGGTAAATAACATAACTCAAGCAAGTGTAAATGTTTTCACTCTGCTTTTCTTTTCACGTCAAGCCTTTTCAAAGCAAGCTACTTATGATAAGATAGGCACAGTATGCGTTTAGATAATTTATTAGCCCAAGAAAAAATCAGCCGAAAAGCCATGAAACAAGCCTTACTCAAAGGGGAAATTCTAGTCGATGGTTGCCCAGCCCGCTCCCTAGCTCAAAATATCGATACAGGACTACAAGAACTCCTTTTTCAGGACCGAATCATTCACGGCTATGAGCACAGCTATCTCATGCTTCATAAACCTGCTGGTGTCGTTACAGCCAACAAAGACAAGAAACTTCCAACCGTCATGGACCTCCTTCCGCCTGACATCCAGTCTGACAAGCTCTATGCCGTCGGCCGACTGGACCGAGATACGACAGGCCTTCTCCTCTTGACCGACAATGGCCCCTTGGGCTTTCAGCTCCTCCATCCCCAGTATCATGTCGATAAAACTTATCGAGTTGAGGTCAATGGACTTCTAACACCTGACCATATCCAAGCCTTTCAAAAAGGAATTGTCTTTTTAGATGGTACTGTTTGTAAAGCTGCAAGACTAGAGATTCTATCTGCAAGTCCTTCCCACAGCCAAGCCTCTATTACCATTTCAGAAGGAAAATTTCATCAGGTTAAGAAAATGTTCCTCTCGGTTGATGTCAAGGTGACCTCACTCAAACGAGTTCAATTCGGTGATTTTACATTAGACACAGAACTAACAGAAGGCAATTACCGTCCTTTGAATCCAGAGGAATTGGAAATCATTAAAAATCACTTAGAAAAAAGTGTATAAAACAAAAAAGCTTTATGTTTAAAGCTTTTTGTTTATTGCTTATCTAAAAAATACTGCGACGGCTACAATCCAGTTAAGTACAGAAACCACAAGTCCTACGATGTTGAGAATTTTTTCTGTTTTATAGTCTAGTCCAGATCCTTTTTGGTACGAAAAAGCCAAGACCAATCCTATGATCCCCAAAATCAGACCTACAATTGGAAATAGCAAACCGAGCACAATAGATAGGATACCTAAAACAAGAGAGTGTTTTTTCTTTTCTTGCATTTTTTAAAAACTCCTTAAAATGATTATTAATTTAGTATATGAGACCGACTATATCAACTTTTTACAGAATATTAACTAGTCTTCACTTTCCCTTTCCAAGAATCCAAGCCATAAGAAAGGATATAAATC
>CAJZLM010000013.1:0-11138 GCA_916050595.1 Streptococcus mitis
TGTAGTACCTAACAGGAAAGTTGGTTGTCAGCTACGGCACCATCAATCGGTTTCGTGTCGCTGAAGGAATGGAAGAACTCATTCGTAATCTTTTCATTGACATCAATCTTCGTTTAAAAATGGAAGAGTTAGTGACCTTAGATTGTCTGTTTATTGACGGGACTAAGATTGAAGCCAATGCCAACAAGTATAGTTTCGTGTGGAAGAAAGCGACAGACAAGTTTTCCGCCAAACTTCAAGAACAGATACAGGTCTATTTTCAAGAAGAAATCACACCCCTTATCCATCAGGCCATTAAGCTGGATGAAGAATAGCCTATCTCCTCAGATCAGTTGCTTGCATTCGCTCAAGTCCTTGAAGAAGAATTGGAAAAACTGAACCAGGACATTGAGGAGACACCCGTTAAAGGGAAAGATGAACGTAAAGTCAAGGATGATTTTTCAGTAGGTGCTGAAAAATATGAGGGCTATCAGGAGACATTTGAAGGGCGTAACAGTTTTTCCAAAACAGATCCAGATGCTACTTTTATGCGAATGAAAGAAGACCATATAAAAAATAGCCAACTCAAGGCCGCTTATAATCTTCAAATCGCTACTGAAAACCAATTTGTTCTTCACTATGATGTCTTCTCAAATCCGACAGATACCAAGACTCTTCTACCCTTACTTGAAACTTATCCGCATGACGTAAAGACAGTTGTCGCAGATGCTGAATATGGAAGTGAAGAAAACCTCCTTCGTCTAAATTAAAAGGAGGTGAACCATCTGATTAAATATGCCATGTTTGATAAAGAACAGAAGAGAGGGTATAAACAGTCAGCTAGAAACTTAGCGAATTGGCATTATAATGACAAGGAGGATAGCTATACACATCCTGAAGAGTGGTACTATCGTTTTCACCATATCAAACATCAGAAAACACAGACGGACTTTCAACAGGAAATCGATGTTTACTACGCTGATGAACCTGAATCAGCCCCTCAAAAGGGACTGTATATGAACGAAAGCTATCAGCACTTAAAAACGAAAGAATGCCAGGCGCTTTTATCTCCCCAAGGTAGACAGATTTTCGCTCAACGCAAGATTGATGTGGAACCTGTCTTTGGGCAGATAAAGGCTTGTTTGGGTTACAAGAGATGTAATCTGAGAGGGAAGCGTCAAGTGAGAATTGACATGGGATTGGTACTTATGGCCAATAACCTCCTAAAATACAATAAGAGAACGACTCAAAATTAAAAAGCTAGAGTTCCGCAATTGGAAATCTCTAGCTTTTTTGTGGCTGAGAACTATTTTGTCTCAGACTCAGATCTTAACTTTTCTCAACCCACTACAGTTGACAAAGAGCCATAAAAATGAAGAGAAGCAGTATTTCTCCTCTCCATCTTTAAAATTATAGTAACAAATATAGGTTATCTAAAGTTGTTAAAGCAACTCCTTTAGTTTCTAGTTTACCCATTCACCGTTGCCATTTACTTTATAACCGTCTGGTGTTGTTGTGCTGACTGCCAAAGCTCCAGAGCCATATGCATAGTACCAGTATTGGCCAACTTTAAACCAACCTGTCTTCATGATACCAGACGCATCAAGGTAGTACCAAACTCCATTTTCTTTGAGCCAGCCTGTCTTCATAGCTCCTGAGCCATCAAAGTAGAACCATCTATTTCCGTCTGTACCCCAGCCTGTAAACATAGCACCTGAGCTACTCAAGTAATACCAGCTACCATCTACTTTTACAAATCCTGTCTGCATGACACCTAGGTCATCCAAGTAGTACCATTTACCACCCGTTTTCACCCAGCCTGTCTTCAGATCACCAGACTCATAGAAATACCATTTCCCATCTGTTTTCACCCAACCAGATTGGTCTGAACTAGAAGTTCTAAATTCTTTCAGCGCTTTTTCAACTACGACTGCTTTATTTTTAACTGTTGACAAGTTAGATGAAGTCACTTCTGCATACTGGATAGCCGGACCGTAACTGCCTACCAACTCTTCTGAAGTAGCAGCATCACCAAAAGCCTGAGCAATCGTTACGGCATTATATGGGTTATTTGGGTTCTTAAAGGCAGCAATCCCCATGTGTGTAAATTTAGGACTAATCAAAGTCTGATAATGACCAGATCCACCATTTGTTGAACCACCTGATTTTTTCTTCACGTAGTCTGCTTTTTCAGCACGCCATTGTTCAAGAGCTTTTAGGAAACCATCATGGTTCCAACCCAAGTTTTCTCCTAGTACACTGTTTCCTGATGGGAAGGCGCTCCAGATTTCTTTACCAGAAAGACGAGTATGGTCCATGGTTACAGAAGCTTCTGCAGCTCTGGCAAAAGCTGCCTTTTCTAGGTCAGTCGACCATTTGATAGGGACATACTTATCTACCAAACCTTCGTCAGCTGCCTCTTTACGGATAGCATTGATGGCATCTAAGATAGCTTGTTGGTCTGGAGTCAAAAATTCTCCCTTTAATCCAACCAAAACATTGCCACTAGCAGGGTTAAGCACTTCTGAACTCAAGACATTTTCATTTCTACCATCTGCAGATTGTGTTGCTACTAGTCTGTCATTGGCAAAAACATCATTTGTCAAAACTGCTCCAGCTAAAGTCAAAGCCAAGGCGCTAGCAAATACAATTTTCTTCATTTTTTTCTCCTTTTATCCTTTGGATAGGACAGGTATTTTCAATATTAAATTATATCATATTTTCCTATTCTTTGCCCATTTCTACTAATGTTATAAGGTAAATACTATTCCCCAAAAAGTAGAAATTCCTATCCTTTTATTTCACAACAAGCTCATAACGTGTCTTACTAGTGAAGGTTTGACCAGCTTTGAGAATGACTTGGTCTTTAAGGTCACTGTGAATGGCATCTGGTAAAACTTGCGCTTCAAGGGCAATCCCATTGTGCTGTACCATTGGTTTGCCAGCCACAAGTACACTCTCATCCACAAAGTTTGCTGTGTAGACCACAAAACAAGGAGCCTCTGTCTTGAAAAGCAGGAAGCGACCCGAATTTTGGTCATAAAGGAAACCAGCATTGTCATGGCCTGCAGGAAGGGCAAATGGGTGATCCAAACCAGATACCAGCTGGATTTGCTCATCTTCTTCTGCAAAGATATCTTTCAACAAAGCACCATTGTAGAGGTGTTTAACCACATCACGAGTAGCATCTGGAGTTTTGGCCGGAACACCGTCAGGAGCGATTGGGTAAATGCCCTCTGTGTTTAGTTGGAAGACATGACGGTCAATGGTCTGCGTGAAATCACCAGACAAGTTGAAATAGCTGTGGTTGGTTGGATTGACCAGCGTATCCTGATCTGTTGTTACCTTGTAGCTGATTTCATAGGCACCAGTTTCTTCCAAGTGGTAACTAATCCAGATCTTGAGATTTCCTGGAAATCCTCCTATCCCATCTGTACGCTCTGTGTAGAGGGTCAAGCCATGGTCGCTCACTTCAACTAGTTCAAACAAGCTGGAATCCCAACCAGTTGAACCACTGTGGTTGCAGTTGCTAGCATTGTTGACTTCAAGGTCATAGGTCTTGCCATTAAGCTCAAAGGTCGCGCCAGCAATACGACCTGCCACAGGACCTACACTAGCTCCATGCTTGGGACTATTGCCTACATAGCTATCAAAGTCATCAAATCCCAAGATTACATTGGCAAAATTTCCAGCCTTGTCAGGCGTGACATAGCGCAAGATGGTCGCACCATAAGTCATAACCTCAAGCTGGTAGCCACCGTCTGTCTCAAAACGATAGGCCAAGACATCCTTGCCCTCAACATTTCCAAATACACGCTCTGTGTATGCTTTCATTCTGTTCTCCTTTTACTATTTCTCTCAAGCAAACAAACCATAGAAAGCCTACTGACAATCTATGGTTTACTTGTATGATTTACAAACTCCTTTATCAAGAATCTATAAACGCAGTATTACTTTTGATATTCGTGGATGATAACACCTTGTACCACACGGTTTACTGTACCTGTAGGAGACGGTGTATCTGGTTTATTTTCTACCTTGAGTGAAGTCAATAGGGCAAAGAGTTGGGCATAAACGATGTAAGGGAAGACACGGTAAATATCATTCAAGACACCGCCACAACCAAGGGCCACTTCTTTGACATTTGCAAGACCAAAGGCTTGATCACTCAAAAGCACAACACGGCGAGCAATCTGGTCACCAGCAACTTCACGAACCAAATCCAAGTCGTACTTGCGAGTGTAGTCTGTTGTTGTACCAAAGACCAAGACAACTGTATCTTCGTTGATCAGTGATTTTGGACCGTGACGGAAGCCGACTGGGCTTTCATACATAGTCGCAACTTGACCAGCAGTCAGTTCCAAAATCTTGAGCTGAGCTTCATGAGCAAGTCCAAAGAAAGGACCAGCGCCTAGATAGATGACACGGTTAAAGTCTAGGTCAACAAGTTCTTTGACATCTTCTGCATTGTCTAGAATTTTACGGGCAAGACTAGATACAACTTCAAAACGTTCAGACTTAACAGCAAATTCTGTAGGATCAAAGACTAAGAGAGCTGTCAACATCATAGACGTAAAGCTAGAGGTCATGGCAAAGCCAGCATCATTAGAAGCAGCTGGTTGCAAAAGCAAGAGATTGCGGTCATCTCCATGAGCTTGAAGAGCCAATTTACCATCTGCTGCGCAAGTAATAGTCACTTGATAAAGCTCATCCACCAAGGCTTTTGCCAAATCAACAGTCGCCACACTTTCGGGAGAGTTCCCACTACGAGCAAAAGATACAAGGACAGTTGCCACATCTTTTTTCAAATAAGTTTCTGGATTGGCAACGATATCTGTTGTCGCAATAGCATTGAAATTCCATTTGCGTTCGTCATAGACTTCCTTAAAGTAAGGCACCAAGGTATCTCCCACATAAGCAGAAGTCCCAGCACCTGTCAAAATAACCTTGATATAGTCATGTTTATCCGCAATCTCTTGCAGGAAGGCTGCAATTTCTTCACGTTTTGCTTGATAAGATTCAAAAGCTTCTCTCCATACATCTGGTTGTTGGTAGATTTCACGTGTAGTGATTTCTGCACCCAATTCGAGCAAATCTTCTTTTGTATAATGTAGCATTGAGTTCCTCTTTTTCTATTAAATATGGGAATGGGAGTAAGCCCCATTCCCATGTATATTCTATATAAAATGCTCTAACGATTTTCACGTTGTCACATCGTATACTCAATGAAAATCAAAGAGCAAACTAGGAAACTAGCCGCAAGCTGCTCAAAACACTGTTTTGAGGTTGCAGATAGAACTGACGAAGTCAGTAACATCTATACGGCAAGGCGACCCTAGTATGGTTTAAAGAGATTTTCGAAGAGTATTATTCATCTTCGTCATCATCGAAGCCAGCTAACAGGTCATTAACTTTCACAATGCTTTCTGCAGCACGGTTCTTATAGTCCGCATCTGCACCTGTAAGGCTCGCATTGATAAATTCAATCACCATTGGAAGATTCATCCCTGCGTAAAGTTCGATGTCACGACCTTCCATAATCAAACGGCTTACCACGTTACATGGTGTTCCACCGAGAAGATCCGCAAAGACTAGGAAATCATCCAAACCTTCAATAGCTGCTTCAAATTTTGCAGTAAATTCTTCTGGGCCATCTTCTGGAAGAAGAGCCACTGCATGAATATTGTCTTGTGGACCCATGATCATTTCAGTGCTACCTTTAAGTTCTTCACAGAAGCGACCATGACTCACCAAAATTAATGATTTAGCCATAAATTATGCGCCCATTCCAAGTACAAATTTACCAAAGGCAGAAAGACCTACTGCAAGAGCGATAATGATACCGATAGCTTTAGTAGAGGTCATACCTTTCTTACCAAGCAACCAGAAGATAAAGGCAGTAAAGATTGCTGGAAGCAAACGTGGGAAGATTTGGTTCAAGATGTCTTGGAAATCAATCATCTTTTCACCGATTGGCAACTTGTAAGAAATTTCAAAGTTGATCATTGTTGCTACAAGAGCACCCATCATGAAGACACCAAGTACAGATGCAGCGTCAATCAAAGCTGTCAAGGTACTTTGCATGTTGTTGATAAGGTTAACCCCTTCTTTGTAGGCAAATTCCAACTGTTTCCAACGGAAGATGTCATAAGCAACTGCAACTGCGATCCAAAGGAAGATACCCCAAGGTTGACCACCGATAGCCATAGTTGCTGCGATAGATCCCATGATCGCAGGTACAAGTGAACCAAAGATTGTATCTCCAAGAGGAGCGAATGGTCCCATCAAACCTGTCTTGATACCATTAACGGCGTCTTTTGAACCCACACCATCTTTTTCTTCCATGGCAAGGTCAAAACCAGCGATAATGGTGTGGAAGAATGGTGAAGTATTGAAGAATTGAGTATGAACTTTCATCATTTCTTTCAATTCAGGAGTTCCATCCCCATACATTTTACGCAATTGAGGCAAGATCATGTAAAGGTAACCAGAAGCTTGCATACGTTCGTAGTTCCAACCCAATTGGAAAGTAAACAAGCTACGTTTGTTGATTTGATTAAAATCTTCTTTTGTAAGTTTGTAATTAGAATTCGTCATCTTCGATTTCCCCACTTTCTGATGGTGTAGAAGGTTCTGCTACAGCTACTTTTTGGCTATTTTTGAAGTGAAGCACTGCAAGGAAGATACCTACGATAGAGATACCAATCATAGACAAACCTTTGAAGTTGTTCACGAAACCAATTTTTTCAGCAACATCTTTCGGTAGAGTGCCTACGATACCAGCAACAGCGCCACCAAGACCTGTTACATATGAGTAAAGAACAGTCAACATAGCTGTCAAACCAAATCCCATTGCAAGGTAGTGAAGGTTACGTTTAACTGGAAGGTAACGAAGCAAGATTGCAAATCCAAGACCTGGAAGCATACGTCCTGCAAGTGTCAAACCATCTGCAACCCACTGGTATTTTGTAACGAAGTCTACTACGTGTTGTACAAATTCACCACCAAATGCAAGCGCGAAGAAGACTGGAAGGGCACGAGATAAAGCCCAAGGAATCGCACCAAGCAAGTAGTTGCGTTCGATACCTTTGTAATCAAAGCGGTCGATTGCAGCATCAATACGGTGTGCGAAGAAAGTAGTTGTCATACGTCCAAGAACATCGAAGTATGTCAAAAGTGCTGCTACTGGAACAGCGATTGTTGTGATCGCAAGGTCTGTAGCGATTCCTTGTGAAACTGAGAATGCTGTTGCAAGAACCGCACCAGAAGTTGCGTCAATACGAGAAGCACCACCGAAGGTACCAACCCCAAGAACGAACAACTGCAAGCTACCACCGATAAACAAACCAGTTGTCACATCTCCCATGATTAAACCAGTAATGAAACCAGCAAATACAGGGGAACCTGCAGATGAAACGATCGTCAACTCATCACAGATTTGATAAGCTGAGTACAAAGTGAGAAGTAAAATTTGCCACCATTGTATCATAACAATGACCTCCTAAAAATTTTTTCCTATTTTAATAAGCTCAAAAAGTCTGAAATTGGATCATTTGGAACCATTTGAGCAGTAAGTTTAACACCTTTTTCTGCCAGTTTGTGGAAGTCTTCCACATCCTTGTCCACTACGTTGATAGAACGTGTGATGGCGCGAGTTTCTGGTGTTTGAGACATATTCCCAACATTAAGGGTTTCAAGTGGTACACCTGCTTCTACCAAACCAAGGAAGCGGTCTGGTTTACGAGCCACGATAAAGAGACGTTGGCTATCGTATTTACCAGCAAGAATATTGGCTGCCGCTTTCTCAATTGGCAAAATACTCAATTTCACACCTGGTGGTGTCGCTAGTTTCAAACCACTCTTTTCAACGTCGTTGTTGACAACTTCGTCATCTACAACCATAATACGTGAAACATTTAGTTTTCCAGCCCAAAGATTGGCTACTTGTCCGTGGATCAAACGTCCATCGATACGGCATCCTACAATTGTCATAAGTTTTCCCCCTTTATGTGTTTTAGTGTAGGTTTACGAGTTAAATGAATCTCTTCTTTATATTCGCCCTCAGTTTCAAAGATGATGATGCGGTTAGCACCTTCCTTGAGATAGCTATGAGGGATATAAAGCGAGAGGGTCGGGCCGACGTTCCAAAAACGTCCTAGGTTCTGCCCATTGACAAAGGCAACTCCCTTACCAAACTCAGACAAGTCTAAGTAAGTATCTTTTGGCGCTTCGATTGTAAAATCATAAGCATAAAAGGCTGGTTGTCCTTCTGTCCATCCTTTTGAAAAATCAATTTTCTCAGGATTATCTAGTGGGAGTGGATAGTGTTTCCAGTTTAGTAAGAAGTGCAAATCCTTACAAACCCCTGTCCGAATTCCCTTACGTTGCGTATCCGCTAAGAACTTGTGTCCATAGTTGACACGTCCCATATTTTCTACCAAGATATCTAACCTAGATAGCGCTTTCTTTTCACCTTGATAAAAAATATCTTCCCCAATTTCTGTCTGATATTGGGTTTCGACCCACTGACCATCGACATAAAGCTGAGCTCTATCTCGACCGTCAATGATACGAAGTCTTTCTTCTTCTGCATCCCAGTTTGTTTCTGTTCGATAAAGTAGATAGCCATAGCTTTGTCCCAACTCCTCCATCTTTTTAGGATAGAGGCTTTCTACTGGACTTGACAAGCTATCCAAGGTTTCAAACAAGGAAACTTTTTCAACTAGTGGAATAGCATCCAACTCCATACTCTCTTTGTAGAGTGGTTCCAACTGCGGATACTCTGGAAAATGTGTTGCCATCATCTTCTTGACTGCCAGATATTTGGCAGTTGGATTTCCTTCCTCATCTAGAAGGGCATCGTAATCATAAGATGTAACTTGTGGCAGGTCCAAAGTCCCTCGAGCTGAGCAACCATTCATGAAGCCAAAGTTTGTACCACCGTGGAACATGTAAAGATTGATAGAGCCTTGTTCCAAAACTTCTCGAACTGCATCTGCCAATTCTTTTGGATCCCGTGTGATAATCGGTTCTTTCCAACGATTGAACCAGCCATCCCAGAACTCCATACACATGAGCGGCCATTTCTTGCCATGCTCATCAAAGAATTCCTGCATCTGTGAAAAGTTATAAGGTGCCTTAGAACCAAAGTTCCCTGTCACAAAGAGGTCATCTTCGATTAAGGTTCCAGCTTTCAGAGTAGCTCTCCATGGACCATCTGATGTAAAGAGAGGACAGGTTACGCCACGCTCTTCCATCAACTGTCGAATTGCTCTTAGGTAAGCCTTATCTTCGCCATAAGAACCATACTCATTTTCAACCTGCATCATAAGGATATTGCCACCCTTGTCCAACAAATGTGGCACCAACCGTGACAAGAGCTGGTCATAGTAGCGACCGACAGCTTCAATATAAGCAGGATCTGAGGAACGAAGCCTCATATCTTTGGTTAAAAGCCAAGCTGGTAAGCCACCGAATTCCCACTCCGCACAGATGAAGGGAGAGGGACGAACGATAGCGTAGAGACCCAAATCTTGTGCTGTCTGAAGAAATCGCTCCAAATCCAGAGCTCCTTCAAAGTGAAACTCACCCTCACGAGGCTCGTGTAAATTCCAGGCCACATAAGTCTCTACTGTATTAAAACCAAGAGCCTTCAAGTTATAGAGCGAATGATACCAATCTTCTGGAGGAACCCTAAAATAATGAATGGCGCCAGATAAAATCTTAAATGATTTTCCATCGAGATAAAAATCATCCCGTATCTCAAATCGTGTCATATTCTTACCTTCTGACAATAAAGTTTACGCTTTCATTTGTTGATATAGTAAATATATCTCAATATCTTACATTTGTCAATAGGTTTTCACAATTTTTTTCATTTTTCACTAAATTTTACACAAAAAACTTATAAAAATCTTGTAATCTATAGTCATAACAACATTTTAGCACCATGTATAAAAATGTAGGTTTTTCTATTTATTCCTATGTAAATTAACCTTATAGCCTATTATTCTAATTTTTTTATTCAAAAGGCTACTATTCTTTCCAGTTTTATGGTAAAATCTTTAACGGAGAAGGAAAATCGAGGTGAAAATATGGCAATTCCTAAATATCAATATATAAAAGACGAATTAAAGAACAAAATCATTTCTGGTCAATTTGCCAGTGGAGATAAATTCTACACTGAAGCTGAATTGATTGCAATGTATGATGTTAGTTCTATCACAGTTGTTCGCGCTTTAAACGACCTTGCCAAGGATGGCTATATTGTCCGTCAACAAGGAAAGGGTACATTCGTTTCACGCGCACGCAAACACAAACTCGTAGAGTTTTCAGATGTAGAAGTTTTTGAAACTAAAGATGATAAAGTTACCGTCCTTTCTATTGAGCGTGGAAACAAACTAAGCTACTTAGAAAAACTTGGACTACGCGGAGATCAGTTCTACTACAAGATTGAACGCGTTCGCGAAACGGGTGGTGTTGTGTACATCTACCATACATCTTACATCCCAGAACAATACATCAACGCAAATTATCCAAATCTTGAATATTATAGCTCTATCTATAACCGTTTCAAATTGGATTATCACATTCACATGAATGATGAACATTTTGAAGAAATCAATGAAATAGCATTTCCAACTCCAGAACATGCGGCTTCGGCCCTCGGAGTCGATGAGCAATTCCCAACAGTTTTACAAACCAAGACTACTAAATTAGAGTCTACTGGTCAAGTTCTCGCATTCAGCGAAACATACAAACGAGCGGATTACTACAAAATCAAATTCATTTCATGTGACCGTGATCACTAAGAAGAAAGCCTAAGCCTCATCGCTTGGGCTTTTTTCTATGCTTATTATATCCCATCAAAACTGTATTTTCTATATGTCAATGAAGATCGATTAAATTTGTTTAAATTTTACTAAAATATAGGTAATTTTTATCAAAAGTAATTGAAGACAAAATAAGAATCGAAGTTCTTCTACTCCTATAAATAGAGTAATAGAAATTCGATTTTTTTCTAATTATCCTAAACCAAGACGTTCAAAGATATCGTCCACTCGTTTAGTGTAATAAAGAGGGTTGAAAATTTCATCAATCTCCTCTTGTGTGAGACGAGAAGTTACTTCTGGATCTGCTTCAAGAAGTGGTTTAAAGTC
>CAJZLM010000014.1:0-10955 GCA_916050595.1 Streptococcus mitis
TCTACTGATTTCATTTGTGGTTTATAGAGCTCAACTAATTTTTCAGCCTTGTCAGTTAAACGGCCTGCTTCCTCTAAGAATGGTTTTGCCATTTCAAAGATAGTTTCTAGGTCTGCATTCTTGATATAATCATTGCTCATCCAGTCGAGTTTTTTCTGGTCAAAGGCTGCTGGAGACTTGCTCAGGCGGTTTTCATCGAAAAGTTTAATGAGTTCTTCACGAGAGAAGATTTCATCTTCGCCACCTGGGTTCCAACCAAGAAGAGCAATAAAGTTAAAGACTGCTTCTGGTAAATAACCTTTTTTACGGTAGTCTTCGATAAACTGAAGGGTGTTGGTGTCACGTTTAGACAATTTTTTCCCAGTTTCAGAGTTGATAATCAAGGTCATATGACCGAACTCTGGAGCTTCCCAACCAAGTGCTTCATAGACCATAAGCTGTTTTGGTGTATTAGCAATGTGGTCATCTCCACGGATTACGTGAGAAATTTGCATATCATGGTCATCGATGACAACGGCAAAGTTGTAAGTTGGGTAACCGTCTTTCTTTTGGATAACCCAGTCACCACCAATATTGCCACCTTCAAATTCGATATCACCTTTAACCATATCATGCCACTTGTAGATACCTGACTCATTGACCGCCAAACGAACTGTTGGAATGATACCAGCTGCTTCACGTTCTGCGATGTAAGCTGCTTTTTCTTCTTCACTCATACCAAGGTATTCGTTAATGTAGCGAGGTGTTTCACCAGCTGCTTCTTGGCGTTCGCGTTCAGTTGCCAACTCTTCTTCTGTAACGTAAGATTTGTAGGCTTTTCCTTCAACTAGCAATTGATCGATGAATTTTTGATACAAGTCCAAACGCTCAGACTGGCGGTAATTTTCATGTGTTTCTGGGCTTTCATCCCAATCCATACCTAACCAACGAAGGTTTTCAAGTTGTGAACGTTCACCATCTTCGACATGGCGTTTACGGTCAGTATCTTCGATACGGATAATAAAAGTTCCACCATGATGACGTGCGTAAAGGTAGTTGAACAATGCTGTACGGGCATTCCCGATGTGTAGTAGTCCTGTTGGACTTGGTGCGTAACGTACGCGGATATCTTTTGACATAGTTTCTCCTATAAAGTCTCTAGGCGTCTGCCTTTTTGCTCTCTATATTATATCACAAGTCTTGGCTGAGTCCAATTTCTATGGATAAAGAGAGTAAAAAGAGTGGACAAGCCACTCTTTTCTTCTATTATAGACGTGCGTTAAGTTCTTTGCTCAATTCTTCAAATCCTGGTTTTCCAAGAAGGGCAAACATGTTACGTTTGTAAGCTTCAACACCTGGTTGGTCAAATGGGTTGATAGCATTCAAGTAACCTGAAAGAGCGATAGCCAATTCGAAGAAGTAGATTGTGTAACCAAGAGTGAAAGCATCTTGCTCTGGAAGAGTCACGTACATGTTTGGTACATCACCATCTGTGTGGGCAAGAAGAACACCGTCAGTTGCTTTTTTGTTTACAAAGTCAACGTCTTTTCCTTGAAGGTAACCAAGTCCATCAAGGTCTTCTTCCAAGCTAGGGATAATCACGTTTTTACGAGGTTTGTCAACACGGACAACTGTTTCAAACATGATACGAGTTCCTTCTTGGATAAATTGACCAAGTGAGTGCAAGTCAGTTGAGAAGTTGGCTGAAGTTGGGTAGATACCTTTTTGGTCTTTTCCTTCTGATTCACCAGCCAATTGTTTCCACCATTCTGAGAAGTATTGAAGTGATGGCTCGTAGTTTACCAAGATCTCAGTTGCATAGCCTTTACGGTAAAGGATGTTACGAACTGCTGCGTATTGGTAAGCTTCGTTTTCAGAGATTTTATCTGAAGTGTAGTCTTTGCGAGCTGCATTCGCACCTTCCATAAGGGCTTTGATGTCAGCTCCTGATGCTGCGATTGGAAGCAAACCAACGGCTGTCAATACTGAGAAGCGTCCACCGATATCATCTGGAACAACAAATGTTTCCCAACCGTTAGCATCTGCTTCAACCTTAACAGCGCCTTTTTGGCGGTCAGTTGTTGCATAGATACGTTTGTTTGCTTCTTCTTGACCGTATTTCTTAACCAAAAGTTCTTTGAAGACACGGAAAGCGATAGCTGGTTCAGTTGTTGTACCTGATTTAGAAATCACGTTTACCGAGAAGTCTTTGTCAGCTACGTACTCTACCAAGTCAGCAAGGTAAGTAGATGAGATTGAGTTTCCTGCGTAAAGGATTTGTGGAGCCTTGCGTTCTTCTTTTGTTTGCAAGTTTGCAAAGTGGTGGTTCAAGAAGTCGATTGCTGCTTTGGCACCAAGGTAAGATCCACCGATACCGATTACAACCAAAACATCGCTGTCTGATTTGATTTGCTCAGCAGCTTTCAAGATGCGGTCAAATTCTTCGCGGTCGTAGTTTTCAGGAAGGTCCAACCATCCCAAAAAGTCGCTACCAGCACCAGTTCCTTTACGGATCAATTCATCTGCTGCTGTTACTTGTGATTGCATGTATTCCACTTCATGTGGTGCAACAAATTTGTCTAAAACTTTTGAATAATCAAATTTAATATGTGACATGTTATTCCTCCAATATTTCTTCTTTTCTATCATAACGCTTACCTTCGTTTTTTTCAAGTTTTTTGTCGAATTTCTCCAATTTTTATCAGAATTCAAACGTTTGCGTAAAAATGCCACATTCCAAAAATTTTGAAAAAATAAAATAAAGAACGACCAGATGTCCCAGTCGTCACAGTTCATTCAATAAATACTCAAATAGTTCTAAATTGCCATCTTCTTCATTGACCAGAAACTCTGGATGCCACTGCAAACCGATAATGCGGTGCTCATCGATAGACTCAATCGCTTCGATGGTCTGGTCTCTTGGATCAATAGCAGTTACACGGAAATTAGGTGCCAAATCTTTAATGCTTTGACGATGGACGGAGTTGACTTGACTTTCTTTTCCAAATAGCTTAGCCACCACACTTCCTTCTACTGTCTCAATAGAATGAGATGTCCCGAAAGGTAGTCCTTGCCAGTGGCCTTCGATTTCTTGATTGAGAGTTCCCCCAAAGGCAACATTGACAAGTTGGACACCGCGACAGATTGCCATGATTGGTTTATTCTGACGAAGCGCTTCTTTCAAGAGCGCCAATTCAAATTCGTCACGCACTAGGTTGTAATCATCACTCTCGATGGTCTTTTTCTCTCCATAAAACTGAGGATGGACATTTTGACCGCCTGTCAAGATAAGTTTGTCAATCATTTCTACATAATCGCGAACAACTGACTCATCACCAACAGGAATGACTAAAGGGAGACCACCGACTTGACGAATGCTCTCTGCGAATCTACAAGATACAGATGAATGAATGTTTTTGCCCTCTGCGTCTACGGGACATAGATTTGCAGCAACTCCTACAACCGTTCTAGCCATGATGCCTCTCCTTTCGAATGTTAACGATAGTCCTATCATATCACTCAAAATGACTTTCGTCTAATATGTTTTTTTTAAGGCTGTGATAAATATTTTTTATGGACAAGAAAAAGCTGCCCAAGGGGACAACTTTTTTCTTATTCAAAAACAAATTGATTGTGATAGAGTTCTGAATAGAAGCCACCCAGTTTCAAGAGTTCATGGTGGCTACCGCGTTCAATGACTTCTCCATCTTTAAGGACAATAATCTGGTCTGCATTGAGGATAGTCTTCAAACGATGGGCAATGACGAAACTAGTTCTGCCTGCTACAACCGCCTCCATGGCATGCTGAATCTTGCTTTCTGTCACAGTATCTACGTTCGAAGTGGCTTCATCGAGAATGAGAACCTCTGGATCTGTCATCAGGGTTCGAGCGATAGAAATCAATTGCTTTTGTCCTGTCGAGAAGATGCTCTGGTCATCATCTATAAGAGTATCGTACTTATCAGGCAAGCTTTCGATGTAGTCGTGAATATGGGTTGCCTTGGCTGCTGCCTCAACCATTTCTTGACTAGCATCTGGCACACCAAAACGGATATTGTCTCGAATCGTTCCGCTAAACAAGACCGAATCTTGCAAGACAATTCCCACCTTGCTTCTGAGACTATCTAAATCATAGTCACGGATGTCTTTACCGTCAAAATAAATCCCACCAGCATTAACATCATAAAAGCGATTGATGAGGTTCATAATAGTCGTTTTCCCTGACCCAGTCGGACCAACAACCGCTGTCATCTGGCCTTTAGGAGCAGAAATGCTGACATCTTTCAAAATGGGTTTATCAGGCAAGTATGAAAAATCAATATGACTAATTTCAACACCTTCTTGCAACTGAGTGAAGGTCGGAGCATTTTTAGGTCGAATTTCTTCCTCTGCATCAAACATTTCCTGAATCCGTTCAGCACCTGTAAAGGCTAACTGAAGGCTTCCCCAACTTGCCGCAACTTGAATAATAGGCTGGTAGTACTGCTGTGAAAATTGGGCAAACATAACAATCAAACCTAGGGCTGTACTTGTTTCAATAGACTTATCATTCAAAAGTACAGCTGAACCAGCAAAGATGACGATGGCTGTGTTGACCAGACTCATCCCATTCATGACAGGGAAAAGAATTCCTGAGAACATTCTTCCTTTAAAGGTTGCCTTGCGCACGCGCTCATTTTGTTCAAGAAATCCTGCCATCATATCCTCTTGAATACCTTGCACAATCACGGCTTTTTGACCTGAGATACTTTCATCCATATAGGCATTGAGCTTCCCTACCTCTTTCTGCTGGAGGTTGGTATATTTCCGTGCCATTTTCACGATAAAAATCAGCATGAGAAAGGCCACTGGTGTACTGGCAATAGTGATGAGGGCCAGCGTCACATTTCTCGAAAACATGACAAGAATCAGACCAATGTATAGAACGATGTTGCTCATGACCTGAATCAAGCTTTCGTTAAAAGCTTGGAGGATATTATCCAAATCACTGGTAAAACGAGACAGGATATCGCCATCTTGTCGGCGGTCAAAGAAAGAAACCGTCAAGCGAGCAAGCTTACCGAAGAGGCCTTTGCGCATCTCATTGGTCGACTCTGCAATCACGCGCGTCATGAGACACATGTATATGACACTAGAGATAAAGAGAACCAAAACCAGCAGGCCAAGATTGACCATGATTCCTGATAGACTTTGCCAAACAAGTTCTGGATTGCCATCTTGATAAGCTTGAACTAAATTAGCTAGCTGCGTCACTGCTTGTCCAGAAAAGACCGGAAAGAGGGCTTGGGCAAGAGTTGCCAGAACAATCATCAGGATAACAACTAAAAATGATAGCTTATAGACTTTAAAATAATTCCAAAAAAATTGAACTGTCTTCATTTTACTCCTCCTTTCCTTTCTGTGTTTCATAGATTTCACGGTAAACATCATTGTTGGCAACCAAGTCTGCATGCGTGCCTTGACCAATTAATCGTCCTTGATCTAGAACCAAGATTTTATCTGCATGAACAACTGAGCTAATCTTTTGCGCGATGATAATGGTTGTTGTTCCCTTCAAGTCCTTATTCAAAGCTTCTTGAACTAGGCGCTCTGACTTAGCATCCAAGGCCGAGGTCGAATCGTCAAAAATCAGAATACGTGGATTGCTGACAATTCCACGGGCAATCGACATCCTTTGTTTTTGCCCACCTGAAAAGTTGGTTCCCCTTTCTTCAACTGGACTTTCAAAGGTTTTCTCCATACGATGAATGAATTCACTGGCTTGAGCAATATTGGCTGCGCGCTCCATTTCAAATAAAGTAGCATCTCCCTTACCCTGTCTCAAGTTATCTGCAATCGTTCCACTAAAGAGAATGGCACGTTGGAGAACGATAGAAACTGTTTTACGCAGGGTTCCTTCACTCACTTCTCGAATATCCTTGCCTCCAATTTTGATAGCACCCTCCTGTGGGTCAAAGAGACGTGGAATCAATTGAGCCAAGGTTGATTTTCCTGCACCAGTCGCTCCAACGACACCAACCATTTGTCCAGGTTCGACAGTAAAGCTCACATCTTTCAACATCGGTTCCTTATCCATTGGATAGGTAAAGGTCACATTTTCAAAGCTAAGACTTCCGACCAAGTCTTCATCTGGGACATCCTTGAAGGTCATGGCTGGCTCTGCGTCAAGAATTTCTCGAATACGACGCATAGAAATCATAGCACGACTGACAGAATTTCCCAAAAATCCAACCATAATAATAGTAAAGATAATCTGGCTTAGGTAATTAACAAAGGAAGCAATGGAGCCAACAACCGATGGATCCGATTGAACCATCCCTGCAACTAGCCAAATAGAGAGGAAAACCGCCCCATAACCGACCAACATCATGACAGGTTCCACTACTGAAAAGGCATATCCGATGTAAAGGTTTTGACCGAGAAGCTCGTCTGAAACCTCCGTAAACTTAGCAAACTGCTCTTTTTCTTGGACAAAGGACTTGACCACACGAACACCGCGTAGATTTTCCTTGGCAATGGCATTGATGCGCTCAAGAAGTGTTTGAAACTTGGCAAAACGAGGCCCCATCATTCCCATCATGACAGCTGTCAAGCCAAAAATCAAGATTACCATTAGAACAATCACCCACCACAGAGAAGGTAAGGTTTGAACAGCCAAGATAAAGGAACCGATGAACAAGAGGGGGAGCCTGAACAGAATTTGAAAGGTCATCATGACGACGTTCTGAATCTGGTTGATATCATTTGTCATGCGAACGACTAGATTTCCCGCATTAAATTGTTCAATATTGGCATAAGAAAAGGTTTGGATTTTACGGAAGGCATCCTCTCGAAGGTCAGATGAAACTCCTTGGGCAATATAGGCTGCGAGGACAACGTTGAGCCCACCAGCAACCAGACCGACCAAAGCCACACTAATCAACCAAGCCCCGATACTATAAATGGCTTCATATTTCCCAGCAAGGAGGGCGTCTAAGACTTCCTGCAGATAACGCGGTTGCAAAAGTGAACTAGCAACCATCAAGCCTGTCATCAGAAGCGAAGCCAAGGCCTGCCACTTGTAGGTTTTTATTTTCTGAATTAGCATACTTTCTCCTTAAAAAATAGACAAAAGGGAGCGACAATGTGTCAGCTCCTTTTCATTCTGTTTGTGTGATGCTATTCTAGCAAAAAAGTGGGGACTTGTCAAAGAAGTATCCTTGATACAGCTAGAATGACAAGTAATTCATTCTTTATAATTTTTGTTTTAACTCGACCAAGACATTCATAGCCTGCATAGGTGTCATATTGTAAATATCTAGTTTAGCTAATTCTGCTAGGATAGGATGCTCTTCTGCCGTATCAAAGAGAGAAATTTGTTCTGTGACAGTACTTGTTTGCCTCACGGGAGCAGGACTTTCTGTCCCTTGATTCTCTAACTGAGTCAAAATCTTGTCCGCCCTTGCTAAAAGGTCTGCTGGCAAGCCAGCAATCTTGGCAACATGGATACCGTAGGATTTATCAGCTGGTCCTGGTTCAATTTTATGAAGGAAGGTGACCTGCCCATCCTGCTCCAAGGTTGCCACGTGAACATTGACTAAATGTTTCAAGCTGGACTCCAGACTAGTCAACTCATGGTAGTGGGTCGCAAAGAGGGTCTTGGCTCCGATATGCTCGTGAATGTATTCGATGATAGACTGAGCAAGAGCCATCCCGTCATAAGTTGCAGTTCCCCGTCCCAATTCATCAAAGAGAATGAGAGAGTCCTTGGTCGCATGCGAAATGGCATTGTTAGCCTCCATCATCTCTACCATGAAGGTTGATTGACCTGAAACCAAGTCATCTGCTGCTCCGATACGGGTAAAAATCGCATCAAAAATCGGTAAATGGGCGCTTTCTGCTGGCACATAAGACCCCATCTGGGCCATAACCGACGTCATGGCTAACTGACGCATATAGGTTGACTTTCCGCTCATGTTGGGCCCTGTAATCAGTTGAATACTGGTATCTTCTGCCATCTGAATCGTATTTGGAATATAGGTCTGAGCCCCCATAACCTTTTCAACGACAGCATGGCGCCCTTTCTGGATATCAATTCGCGAATCCTCTCCGAACTCTGGCCGAATCAAATGCTGGGTTTCAGCCACAACCGCCAGACTCTGTAAGACATCAACTGTCGCAATTCCTTGAGCTAGAGCCTGCAAACGCTGGATATACTTACTGACTTCCTCACGGATGCGCATAAAAATTTCATACTCTAGGTTTGCTGACTTTTCACGCGCCTCCAGCATATCTCCTTCGATACGGGCTAATTCTTCGGTTCCAAAACGTTCTGAGTTTTTCAGCGTCGCCTTGCGGAAAAAGTGAGCAGGCACATTTCCCAGTTGAGAATTGGTCACATGGAAATAGTAGCCATCCTTCTTATTGTAGTCAATCTTGAGCGTGCTGATACCAGAATTTTCTCGCTCCTTAGCCTCAATCTCAGCAATCCAGCTAGTCCCTTCTCTGAGAACGCGACGGTACTTGTCTAAAGTCTCATCAAATCCAGTCCGAATGATTCCTCCATCTGTAATCACATGAGGAGCTTCAGGAGCAATCGCTGCGCTAATCAAACTCTCCAACTCAGGGATTCCATCCAATTGTGCGATGAGATAAGCTAGAGCAGGTTGCTCCATCCCTTCTAAAATCGCACGAATCCGTGGCACACTGGATAAGGTGGTCGCCAACTGCAAGAGATCCTTGGGATTGGTTTTACCAAAAGAAACACGACTAGCCAAGCGTTCGATATCATAGACACCCTTGAGACTGTCTGTCAAATCACTACGCTCAAAGAAATGGTCGAGGAAGACCTGCACCACTTCTTGACGTTGGACGATTCGTTCCTTATCAATCAAGGGACGATGGATCCAAGACCGCAAGAGACGCATTCCCATAGCCGTCTTGGTTTCATCCAAAAGCCAGAAAAGACTACCTTGCTTCTTGCCTGAACGAGCATTCTCAACCAAATCCAGACTAGCCTTGGTCGCATAATCCATCTGCAAGAAATCCTTGATTTCATAGCGTATAACAGGCTTGAGGTGGTTCAATTCCCTCATCTGAGTTCGATGAACATACTGGAGCAATTTACTAGATGCCGCTTGCTCCACAGATGCCAATCGTGAATCCAGTAAATGAAGGTCTTCAAAGCCTTCTTTTTCATATGAAAGCACCAGATTCATCTGACGACTGAGGATTTGTTCTTCTTCCTCAGACAAGTCATAACCCAGCACCACTTCTCGCGCCTTGAGATTACGGATTTCCCCACAAACCAGCGTGAAATCCAAAAGACCTGTCACATAAAAGTCACCCGTCACCAGGTCCATATAAGCTAAGCCAAATTGATTGCCATCTCGATCTATAGCAACCAAGAAGTTGTTCTGACTGTCTGGCTTACTGCTATCGACCACTGTCCCTGGCGTAATGACCTGAACAACCTCTCGTTTCACAACCCCAACTGCTTGTTTAGGATCTTCCATCTGCTCTGCGATAGCTACCTTATAGCCCTGCTCAATCAAGACATCTATATACTGCTGGGCAGAATGATAGGGGACACCCGCCATAGGAATCGGATTGTCGGCATTCTTGTTGCGACTCGTTAAGGAAATTTCCAGAATCTGCGCAGCATTGACCGCATCCTCATAAAATAATTCATAAAAATCACCCATCCGAAAGAGCAAAAACGCATCTGGATATTGCTTTTTAATATCCACATACTGTTGCATGCCGGGTGATAGCTTTTCTGTCGCCATTTTCCGTCTCTCCTTGTCAAAAATAAGTCTTGAGAGCGACTCTCAAGACCTTACTTATCTTTCATCAAATCTAGCAAACGATCTTCCATGAGTTTGGCAACGTGCTGGTCTCGACAAATAACCAATAAGGTATTGGCACCAGCAACTGTTCCTAAAATCCATTCATCCTTGTTTGCATCTACAATATTTGCCAAAACAGAGGCTTCTCCCAATTTGGTATGAAGTACCAAGGTAAACTCTGCTCTTGCAACACCTTCTAAATGATGAGACAAAAATTCCACCAAATCAATCTTTTCTGTCTCATTTGCTAGTACATAATACACCATATCATTTTTCTTGACCTTGGTCAAGCCGATTTCGCGCAAATCACGAGACAAGGTTGTCTGCGTCACAAAGACATTGTGCGCTTCCAACCGATCTTGAATTTCTTTTTGTGTACTTAATTTCTCCTCAGTAATCATTTTTTTTATTAACTGATGACGATCTCTTTTTCTCATAAAATCCTCTTATATGCATATTTATAACTAATTTTATAACTATATTATACCAGAAAAACAGGAGATTTCAAAAATTTTTTCTTCTTTCTTTAAAATTGTGATAAAATAGTAGAAAAGTCCAAAAAGGAGCTCTTAATGAATACAAAAGAATTGATTGCTAGCGAATTGGCTAGCGTCATTGATAGCCTGGACCAAGAGGCTATTTTCAATTTACTGGAAACCCCTAAAAACTCAGAAATGGGAGACATCGCTTTCCCTGCTTTTTCTCTTGCAAAAGTCGAACGTAAAGCACCTCAAATGATTGCGACTGAACTGGCTGAAAAAATTAACAGCCAAGCCTTTGAAAAGGTTGTCGCAACAGGACCTTACGTCAACTTTTTCCTTGATAAATCTGCCATTTCTGCTCAAGTATTGCAAGCTGTTATCACTGAAAAAGAACACTATGCTGACCAACATATTGGCAAACAAGAAAATGTTGTTATCGATATGTCTAGTCCCAATATCGCTAAACCATTTTCTATTGGTCACCTGCGCTCAACTGTTATCGGAGATAGCTTGTCACATATTTTCCAAAAAATCGGTTATCAAACGGTCAAGGTCAACCATTTGGGAGACTGGGGTAAACAGTTTGGGATGTTGATTGTTGCCTACAAGAAATGGGGTAGCGAGGACGCTGTCAAAGCTCATCCAATCGATGAACTCCTTAAGCTCT
>CAJZLM010000015.1:0-10761 GCA_916050595.1 Streptococcus mitis
AGTATATTGAGTTTGTAACAAAAGGCTTTTCTATAAAATCAAATTTTCCAGATACCTGCTGAATCTGATTTATATCCTCATATTTCTTCTACTATCTTCGTCACTAAATTTGACAGACATATATTGCTGATACAACCTCTCTACCTACAATCTAGCAGTAGGCTAGTTTGTTCTTTGATTTTCGTTGAATTTTATTTGATAAAAAGAAATGCTCCTCCACGATGGAAGAGCATCTTTTATTGTGATTTTGATTCGGTTTCTGCCGACTCTGGATGGAGTTCTTGGTAACTTGGTGCCTTGAAAAGGTCAGCACTGGTTTTACCTTGTCGTTGGCTAAAGAGACTGGTTGATTGACTACCTTTTTCCTGCTCAATCTTTTGCAGAATTGGTAAAGAATTGAGGTAAGAAATACTTTCTGTATCAACTTTTCCAAGATGATCTGCTTGGTAGAAACGTATCAAATCGCCAGTTTGAATCTGATCGCTGATTTTTAGCTGTTGACTAGCTGCTTGACGAACAATTTCTAGTTCAGTCTGAGCTTGTTCATCAAGATAACTGATTTCAAGACCGCTCTCAGTATAGTAGGTTCGTCCGTCGTAGCTGGTATATTTTGGTGTGACAAAGGAATTAGCAGTTCGAAAGGCAACGATTTCTTGATGATCTGGAGACAGAAGGTCTTGGCCGACTTGAAGGAAGGAATTGGACTCAATACCAAGGAGGTGTTCGAGAGTCGGTAAGATATCGATTTGTCCACCGTAGGTATTGATGATTTGTCCTTTTTCATAGCCAGGCATGACCACCATAAAAGGTACTCGTTGCAACATGGCATTGTCGTAATTCGACCAGTTCTCAGAAGTCTTGCCAATCAATGGCGCCAGGTCAGGATTGCGGGAGTTAGAAATTCCATAATGGTCTCCGTAGATGACGATGATGGATTTTTCATAGAGGCCACTTTCTTTGAGATAGTCAAAGAAGGCCTTGATAGCACTGTCCAGATAGTTGGCTGTTTGGAAATAGCCATTGATAGTTTCATCTTTGGTTTTGGCCAAGGGGAAACCAAGCTCATCGCCAGTCAAATTGCTAGCATAAGGATAGTGATTGGACACCGTGATATACTTGGCATAAAAAGGTTGCTGTAAATGCTCCAGATACTGAATAGAATCTTTCATCATGATTTTATCATTTAAACCATATTGGAAAGAATTGCTACTGTCTTGCTTGGTAAAATAGGAAGCATCAAAGAAGTATTGGTAGCCCCATTGTTTGTAGGTCGTATTCCGGTTCCAGAAGGTCCCAATATTACCATGAAAGACGGCACTTGATTGGTAGCCATTTTTTGTTAGGATAAAAGGCGCTGCCTGCTGGGTATTGGTACCACCGTAATTGACCATAAAGGAACCTTGGTCAAGTCCAAACAAACCAGTCTCCAGCATGGTTTCCGCATCTGAGGTTTTACCAGCCTTGACTTGGTTAAAGATATTCGAAAAGGCTAGGGTTGATTGCGAATGGTAGAGGGAATTAAGGAAGGGAGTGACTTCATGCTCAGTTCCATCTATGTTGAGTTTATAGTCAAGTAGGAACTGTTGGAAACTCTCCAAGTGGAGATAAATCACATTTTTTCTTTTGGCCAAGCCAAAATAGTCTGGATTGGGCTTAGCAGAATGTTCTTGAATATAATCTGTAATAGGTTGAAGATCAGTCTCAGAGGCCTTGGCACGTTCTTTGTTGGCGCTATAGGATTGGTTGGCACTATAGCCTAAAAAGGCTGGCAAACTGAGGGCGCGGACAACATAATAATTCGAAAATCCTCGCGATAGGAGATCGGGACGTTCAATTTCAGCCAAGAAAAGATTAGCAGAGAAGAGCAGGGCTGAGAGTGCAGTGATAGCAACACTCGAGCGGAATTTGAAAGGTTTCCTATCCAGCTGGATGAATTTTTTAAAGAAAAGAAAAGCCAGCAGTGGGAAATCCATAAAATAGATGAAATCCCAAAAGCGCAGTAACTCTAGTTCGGCAGTACCAACAGACACCTTGCTGACCACTTTCATGGTATTGGCCGTGATAAAGTCACTAAATTCTCGATAGTAAAAGATATTGGAATAAAGCCAAATGAACAAAAGGCTATAAATAGCTATACTAAGGCCATAAAAGATCTTGGTTGACCGAGCATAGAGGGCTAGAGCCAGCAGGAGGAGTCCCAAGGGAAGGGGATTGAAAAAAGCGATAAAGGCAAGGTAATTCCCTTGCAGCTTGCCCAATTGAATATCTAAATTAAAGTCAACGGTATAGGCTAGTAAGGTTTTGAGCCAATAGAGGATTAAAAGGGTTAGGACAAAACCCAGTCTGGTACCGATGGCTTTTTGGATTTTGTTAAAATTGATTCTCACACAATTACTTCCTAAGTTTTTATTAGTATTAGTATACCATTTTTTAAAACTAGAGTAAAAAAGCAAGGGTAGTTTCTTTTTTGAGAATTGTCTAAAAATTTGATATAATGGTAGTTATGAATAGAATAAGAGTCAGTAAGCGGGTTGAAAAAAAGCTTATCAAAGGTCTAGTTTTACTAGAAGCCAGCGATCTTGAGAATGTCAATCTTAAGGATCAGGAAGTGGAAGTCCATAGTCAAGATGGAAACTTTCTTGGTACTGCCTACCTTTCTCAGCAAAACAAGGGCTTGGGCTGGTTTGTGAGCACAGATAAGGTGACCTTCAATCAAGCTTTCTTTGAAGCACTGTTTAGACAAGCTAAAGAAAAGAGAAGTGCCTACTATCAAGACGAATTGACAACTGCCTTTCGTCTCTTCAACCAAGAGGGAGATGGCTTTGGCGGTCTGACAGTGGACCTTTATGGCGACTATGCTGTTTTTTCTTGGTATAACTCTTATGTTTATCAGATTCGTCAGACCATCTCAGAAGCCTTTAGACAGGTTTTTCCTGAGGTTTTAGGGACCTATGAGAAGATCCGTTTTAAGGGTTTGGACTATGAATCTGCCCATGTTTATGGCCAAGAAGCACCTGACTTTTTCACTGTTCTGGAAAATGGTGTTCTGTATCAAGTCTTTATGAATGATGGCTTGATGACAGGGATTTTCCTAGACCAGCATGAAGTTCGCGGTAGTTTAGTGGATGGCTTGGCTATGGGTAAATCCTTGCTCAATATGTTTTCCTACACAGCAGCCTTTTCAGTGGCTGCGGCCATGGGAGGAGCAAGCCAGACTACTTCGGTTGACCTAGCTAAACGTTCACGAGAATTGTCTCAAGCGCATTTTCAGGCAAATGGAATCAGTACAGACGACCATAGTTTTATAGTCATGGATGTTTTTGAGTATTTCAAGTATGCCAAACGAAAAGGCTTGACTTACGATGTGATTGTCCTAGATCCGGCTAGCTTTGCTCGGAACAAAAAACAAACATTTTCTGTGGCTAAGGATTATCATAAGTTGATATACCAAAGTCTTGAGATTTTAAATCCGGGCGGTATTATTATTGCCAGCACCAATGCTGCCAATGTATCCCGCCAGAAATTTACAGAACAAATTGATAAAGGCTTTGCAGGAAGAAGTTACCAGATTTTAAACAAATATGGTCTTCCAGCAGATTTTGCCTATAATAAAAAAGATGAAAGTAGTAATTACCTCAAGGTGATTAGTATGAAGGTTAGTAAATGAAATTAATCGTTTCAGTAATGCCAAGAAGTTTAGAGGAGGCCCAGGCTCTGGATGCCACGAGGTACCAGGATGCTGACATCATTGAATGGCGTGCCGACTATCTGCCTAAAGAAGCGATTTTGCAGGTGGCTCCAGCTATTTTTGAAAAATTCGCAGGTCGTGAGTTGGTCTTCACGCTACGAACTCGCTCTGAAGGGGGAGAAATCGACCTTTCTCCAGAAGAATATATCCATCTAATCAAGGAAGTGGCGCAACTCTATCAACCAGACTATATTGATTTTGAGTACTACAGCTACAAGGATGTTTTTGAGGAAATGCTGGACTTCCCAAATCTCGTTTTGAGTTACCATTATTTCCAAGAAACGCCTGAAAATATGATGGAAATCTTGTCAGAGTTGACGAGCTTAAATCCAAAACTTGTTAAGGTTGCGGTGATGGCTCACACGGAGCAGGATGTGCTAGACTTGATGAACTATACACGAGGCTTTAAAATCCTCAATCCTGAGCAGGAATATGTGACGATTTCTATGGGCAAGGTGGGCAAGGTCTCTCGTATCACTGCGGATGTGACAGGTTCGAGCTGGTCTTTTGCTAGTCTAGATGAGGCAAGTGCACCGGGTCAGATTTCCTTAGCTAACATGAAAAAAATTCGGGAGATTTTGGATGAAGCTTGATGGCTATACACGTTTAGCTGCCGTTGTTGCTAATCCTATTAAGCATTCTATTTCCCCCTTTATTCACAATAGTGCCTTTGAGGCGACAGCTACCAATGGTGCTTACGTGGCTTGGGAGATTGAAGCGGCTGACTTGGCAGAAACAGTGGCCAATATTCGTCGCTACCAGATGTTTGGCATCAACCTGTCCATGCCCTATAAGGAGCAGGTGATTCCTTATTTGGATGAGCTGAGCGACGAAGCGCGCTTGATTGGTGCGGTTAATACGGTTGTCAATGAGAATGGCAATTTAATTGGATATAATACAGATGGCAAGGGATTTTTTAAGAGCTTGCCTTCTTTTACAATTTCAGGTAAGAAGATGATCCTGCTGGGTGCAGGTGGTGCGGCGAAATCAATTTTGGCACAGGCTATTTTGGATGGTGTCAGTCAGATTTCTGTCTTTGTTCGTTCAGTTTCTATGGAAAAAACAAGACCTTACCTGACCAAGTTACAGGAACAGACAGGCTTTAAAGTGGACTTGTATGCTTTAGAAGATGTTCCTGAACTGCAAGCAAGGATTGCTGAGTCGGATTTGCTGGTCAATGCGACAAGTGTAGGGATGGATGGTCAATCCTCTCCAGTTCCAGAAAGCATATTCTTACCAGAAACTCTCTTAGTAGCAGATATCATTTACAAGCCTTTTGAAACGCCATTATTGAAATGGGCCAGAAGTCAGGGAAATCCAGCAGTCAATGGTCTGGGAATGTTGCTCTATCAAGCTGCAGAAGCTTTTCAACTGTGGACAGGCAAGGAAATGCCAACAGAAGAGATTTGGCAGTCCTTAACAGAAAAATACCAATAAAGAAAGGGAGATTCTCCTATGAAAATCAGAATCGATATTCCTCATCATCCTTATGATATTCAGATTGAAAAAGGTTGTCTGGCTCAGGCTGGTCAATGGTTGCGAGAACTCTGGCAACCGCAAAAAGTAGTCATTGTGACAGATAACCATGTAGCTTCTCTTTATGCAGAGAAGGTCAAGCTCAGCCTAGAAGATGCTGGTTTTCAGGTAGCTGTTTTTGATTTTTTAGAAGGGGAAGAACGAAAGAATTTAACTACTGTTCAGAAAGTCTATGAATTTCTAGTTAAGCAGGGGTTGACTCGTAGCGATGGAATCGTGGCTCTCGGAGGTGGTGTCGTTGGAGACCTGGCTGGTTTCGTAGCCTCTACCTATATGCGGGGTATTCATTTTGTTCAGATTCCGACCAGTTTGACTGCCCAGGTGGATTCTTCTATTGGCGGAAAGACGGGTGTTAACACTCCATTTGCCAAGAATATGGTGGGTACCTTTGCCCAACCAGATGGGGTTCTGATTGACCCACTTGTTCTTGAAACCCTCGGAAAAAGAGAGTTGATTGAAGGGATGGGTGAAGTTATCAAATATGGCTTGATTAAGGATCCAGAACTATGGACTCTCTTGACGAAGTTGAATGGTTCTGTTGAGAGCATTTTGGAACATGCAGAGACCTTGATTGAACATTCTTGTCAGGTCAAGCGCAAGATGGTAGTTGAGGATGAGCTGGACAATGGTGTACGCCTTTACCTCAATTTTGGCCACACTATTGGTCATGCTATTGAAGCGACTGCCGGTTATGGCAAGGTCATGCATGGAGAGGCTGTAGCCATGGGCATGGTTCAGATTTCCAAGGTAGCTGAGGAAAAAGGCCTTATGCCAGCTGGTATTACCCAATCTATCACAGAGATGTGCCAGAAGTTTGGTTTGCCTGTTGACTATGAAAACTGGGATGTAGATAAGCTTTATCAAGCTTTGACTCATGACAAGAAAGCGCGTGGCAATACCTTGAAATTGGTCTTGGTACCAGAGCTTGGTTCAGCGACTATTCACCCAGTTTCTCTGGAAGAGATGAAAGACTACTTGGTAAAATAAGGAGAGTGTATGAGATATTTAACTGCAGGAGAATCACACGGTCCCCGTCTGACGGCTATCATTGAAGGAATTCCAGCTGGACTTCCTTTGACAGCTGAGGACATCAATGAGGATTTGAAACGTCGTCAGGGTGGATACGGCCGCGGTGGCCGTATGAAGATTGAGAGTGACCAGGTTGTCTTTACTTCGGGTGTTCGCCATGGGAAGACGACAGGGGCTCCCATTACCATGGATGTCGTCAATAAGGACCATCAGAAATGGCTGGATATCATGTCTGCGGAGGACATTGAAGACCGCCTTAAAAGCAAACGAAAAATCACCCATCCTCGTCCCGGTCACGCCGACTTGGTTGGGGGAATCAAGTACCGTTTTGACGATTTGCGAAATTCCTTGGAACGCTCATCAGCTCGTGAAACCACCATGCGGGTAGCAGTTGGAGCAGTAGCCAAACGCCTCTTGGCTGAGCTGGATATGGAAATTGCCAACCATGTCGTAGTCTTTGGTGGCAAGGAAATTGATGTTCCTGAGAATCTCACAGTTGCTGAGATTAAGGAAAGAGCTGCCCAGTCTGAAGTTTCTATTGTCAACCAAGAAAGAGAACAGGAAATCAAGGATTATATTGACCAAATCAAACGTGACGGTGATACCATCGGTGGGGTTGTGGAGACAGTCGTTGGAGGTGTTCCAGTTGGTCTTGGTTCCTATGTCCAATGGGACAGAAAATTAGATGCCAGACTTGCCCAAGCAGTTGTCTCTATCAATGCCTTTAAAGGGGTGGAATTTGGTCTTGGCTTTGAAGTTGGTTATCGTAAAGGCAGCCAGGTCATGGATGAAATTCTTTGGTCTAAAGAAGACGGCTATACCCGCCGTACCAACAATCTTGGCGGCTTTGAAGGTGGTATGACCAATGGGCAACCTATTGTTGTTCGTGGCGTCATGAAACCTATTCCTACTCTTTATAAGCCTCTTATGAGTGTGGATATTGAAACCCATGAACCCTACAAGGCAACAGTCGAAAGAAGTGATCCGACTGCTCTTCCAGCTGCAGGTGTGGTTATGGAAGGCGTTGTGGCAACGGTTCTGGCACAAGAAATCCTTGAAAAATTCTCATCAGACAATCTAGAGGAATTAAAGGAAGCGGTAGCCAAACACCGAGACTATACAAAGAACTATTAAGGAGTTCCTATGGCAAAAACAGTCTATATCGCAGGTCTTGGTTTGATCGGTGCCTCGATGGCCCTCGGCATCAAACGCAATCATCCAGATTATGAAATTTTAGGTTATAATCGCAGTCAAGCTTCGAGAGATATCGCCTTGAAAGAAGGCATGATTGACCGTGCAACGGATGATTTTGCTAGTTTTGCTCCTTTGGCAGATATCATTATTCTCAGTTTGCCAATCAAACAAACTATCGCTTTCATTAAGGAGTTGGCTAACTTGGATTTGAAAGAAGGCGTCATTATTTCAGATGCGGGTTCGACCAAGTCAGCTATTGTGGATGCAGCGGAGAACTATTTTGCTGGCAAGCCTGTTCGCTTTGTCGGGGCCCATCCCATGGCTGGTAGTCACAAGACAGGGGCTGCTTCTGCGGATGTTAATCTCTTTGAAAATGCCTATTATATCTTTACACCTTCGAGTCTGACAGGTCAGGATACGCTTGAGGAAATGAGGGACTTACTTTCAGGTCTTCATGCCCGTTTTATCGAGATTGATGCCAAGGAGCATGATCGCGTGACTTCTCAGATTAGCCATTTTCCTCATATTCTGGCTTCTAGTCTCATGGAGCAGACCGCGGTCTATGCTCAAGAACATGAGATGGCAAGGCGTTTTGCGGCCGGTGGTTTTCGAGATATGACTCGGATTGCGGAAAGCGAGCCAGGTATGTGGACTTCTATTCTCTTGTCCAATAGTGAAACTATTCTGGAGCGAATTGCGGATTTCAAGGAGCGTTTGGAAGCGATTGGTCAGGCAATCAGTAAGGGAGATGAAGAGCAAATCTGGAACTTTTTCAATCAAGCGCGTGAGCAACGTCAGGCTATGGAAATTCATAAACGCGGAGGAGTGGATAGCTCTTATGACCTCTATGTCGACGTTCCCGATGAAGAAGATGTCATCCTGCGGATTTTGGAATTGCTACGTGGAACTTCCTTGGTTAATATTCACATCAATGAGGAAAACCGTGAGGATATTCATGGGATTCTACAAATTTCATTTAAAAATGCTCAAGATTTGGAAAGAGCCGAGCATCTCATAACAGAAAATACAGACTATACAGTCGTTATCAAATAAGGAGAAAATCATGTCAAATATTTACGATAGTGCAAACGAACTTAGTCGCGGTCTTCGCGAATTACCAGAATACAAGGCTGTCAAAGCAGCTAAAGATGGGATTTCAGCAGATGCTGAGGCGAGCAAAATCTTTACAGAATATGTTGCTTTCCAAGAGGAAATTCAAAAACTAGCACAGACAGGTCAAATGCCAGATGCTTCCTTCCAAGCTAAGATGGAAGGCTTTGGTAAACAGATTCAGGGGAATAACCTCTTATCAGAATTCTTTACCAAGCAACAACAATTGGCAATTTACCTTTCTGACATTGAAAAAATTGTTTTTGAACCAATTTCAGAATTGCTAAAATAAGAAAATAACTATCATAAAGTCAGAAATTTTTAAGGAATTTCTGGCTTTTTATGATAAAATAGGTAAAAGTATTGCAAGTATGAGGTCCAGTATGAAACTAAAAACAAACATTAGCCACTTACATGGCAGTATCCGAGTTCCAGGTGACAAGTCTATCAGTCACCGTTCCATTATCTTTGGAAGTTTGGCTGAGGGTGAGACCAAGGTTTATGATATATTACGTGGTGAAGACGTTCTTTCGACCATGCAGGTTTTTCGTGACCTTGGTGTTGAAATTGAGGATAAAGATGGGGTTATTACTATTCAAGGTGTGGGCATGGATGGCTTAAAAGCGCCGCAAAATGCCCTGGATATGGGAAATTCTGGAACCTCGATTCGCCTGATTTCAGGTGTCCTTGCTGGCGCAGACTTCGAAGTAGAGATGTTTGGCGATGACAGTCTTTCCAAACGTCCCATGGACCGTGTGACGATTCCACTGAAAAAAATGGGTGTCAGCATTTCAGGGCAAACTGAGCGAGACCTGCCTCCTTTGAGTTTAAAAGGGACGAAAACTCTAACACCTATTCATTATGAGTTGCCAATTGCCTCTGCTCAAGTGAAGTCAGCCTTGATGTTTGCGGCCTTGCAGGCTCAGGGGGAGTCTGTAATTATCGAAAAAGAGTGCACCCGTAATCATACTGAAGATATGCTGCAACAATTTGGTGGTCATTTAAGTGTGGATGGCAAGAAAATCACAGTCCAAGGGCCACAAAAATTGACAGGACAGAAGGTGGTCGTACCAGGAGATATTTCCGGTGCAGCCTTTTGGCTAGTCGCAGGTTTGATTGTTCCAAATTCTCGTGTGGTGCTTAAGAATGTGGGCATCAACGAAACGCGTACTGGTATTATTGATGTCATTCGTGCCATGGGTGGAAAACTAGAAATAACTGAAATTGACCCAGTAGCTAAATCTGCAACACTGACTGTTGAGTCTTCTGACTTGAAAGGAACAGAGATTGGTGGTGCTTTGATTCCACGCTTGATTGATGAATTGCCAATTATTGCTCTTCTTGCGACCCAAGCCCATGGTGTGACAGTTATTAAAGATGCTGAGGAACTTAAGGTTAAGGAAACAGACCGTATTCAGGTTGTGGCAGACGCCTTAAATAGTATGGGAGCAGATATTACTCCTACGGCAGATGGAATGATTATCAAAGGAAAATCAGCTCTTCACGGTGCTAGAGTCAATACGTTTGGTGACCATCGTATCGGCATGATGACGGCTATCGCGGCCCTCTTGGTTGCTGATGGAGAAGTGGAGCTTGATCGTGCAGAAGCCATCAATACCAGCTATCCTAGCTTTTTTGATGATTTGGAGAACTTGATTCATGGCTAAGGTATTACTAGGATTTATGGGGGCTGGCAAATCAACTATTGCAAGAGGCTTGGACCCTAATTACCTTGATATGGATGCCCTGGTTGAGAAACGCTTAGGTATGTCCATTGCGGAATTTTTCGCTGAAAAGGGAGAAGCGGCCTTTCGTCAGATAGAGTCTGAAGTCCTAGCTGAGTTACTACAAAGAGACCAAGTTGTGTCAACTGGTGGAGGAGTGGTCGTTTCTCAGCGAAATCGTGACTTACTAAAGACAAATTCTGATAATATCTACCTGAAATCTGATTTTGAAACCCTCTACCAACGCATATCAGCTGATAAGGATAATCAGCGTCCGCTTTTTCTAAATAATAGCAAGGAAGAACTTGCAGCTATTTTTCAAGAAAGACAGGCTTGGTATGAGGAAGTGGCTAGTCGGGTTTTGGATGTGACCAAGCTAAGTCCAGAGGAAATTATAGAGGAACTAAGATGAAAATTGCT
>CAJZLM010000016.1:0-10755 GCA_916050595.1 Streptococcus mitis
CAAGGTTTTGAAGACCTGAACTTATGCTTTTTTACGTTCTTAAAGACTGTTTATACTCAAAGAGCAGTTGAAAAACTCCAACCGCCTCTTATAACTACCTTAATTTTCCTTTTCCAACTCATACAAATCTGCGATAATAGCTGCGACACGTTTGATATCTCCCAGCATACCTCGCATTTCAAAATCAGCCAATACAGGGAAACCAAAACGTTGACTGTATTGCTTGGCTGTCAGGCAGTATTGGTTATTAAAGTTACGATTTCCTGAGCCAACCACGCCAAAACACTTACTAGCATTGTCACCATAGGCGATAAAATCCCCCACTGGTGTCGTCAAAATCTCTACATCTCCATTATCCACGCCATTCCCACCTTCAAGGTAGGTCGGTAGAAAGGCGACGTAAGGGTGGTCCATTTCATAGAAATCGTGACCTTCCTTGACCAAATCCTTGATATGAATCTTTTGAACCTCTATTCCCTCGTACTGGGACAAGAGATAGTCTTTCAAGCGCGTCACAAAACTCTCAGTATTGCCACTCAAACTAATATAAACTAAAGAAATTGTCTTCATATTTTCCTCCATGATTTTATTTTTAATCGAAAAAGAACTACCAAGATTGTAACTTGATAGTTATTTTTTGTCAATACTTAGGCAAGATCTTCTGTTTCATCTTCTTCCGCCAAGGCTTTTTGCTGACGCCACATCTTATAGAAGACAAGGGCTAGGAAGAGAACATTGATGACGATATAGAGAATGCTAACAGCTTTTGAAACAACACTTATCCCTAAACGCATAGTTTCATCTTGAACCAACTGCACAGCGTCTTGCAAAGTCACATAGCTATAAATTGAACCAATAATAGCTAACAAAACATAGCCAACGTAAGTATAGTTTGCATATTGCAAATTCTTACGAATAAGGAAGACAATCGCTACGACCACTAAAATAGCAGATAGCACAATCAAGGCCATATTAAAAATAGAATGAGTTGATTCTGCTACTCTATAGGTGTAATTGAGCTGGTCTTCTAATTGCTGAGCACTGACCCCTGCAACTTGTTTCTGAGCGGCACGAAGAGCTTCTTTGCTAGGTAAGGGACTCAACATTCCAAACAGAGACGTAGCTGAAATAAGGGCAGACAAGATTAGCAAGACCCATAGATAAATCGGTTTCTTTTTCATGATAGAACCTCCTGATGTTATTATTGATATTATAGCACTTTTTGTAAAGGGATACAAATATTATAGTGTAGTTTCTACCTGTTTTCGGTAGGCTTTTGGTGATTTTCCGCACAATTTTCGGAACACTTTATAGAAATATCCAACATTACTGTAACCAACAGCATAACAAATATCTTCGATGCTGTCACTAGTTGAAAGCAAGAGTTGCTGGGCAGCCTTAATACGTTGTTTGTTTAAAAGCTCTGCGAAGGTCGAATTGGTTTCACGCTTAATCAACTGCCCCAGATAGACAGGATTGATAAAGAGATCCTTACTGATATCCTTGAGGGAAAGTTCTTTCTGATAATCACGCCCAATGACTTCCAACACACTGACCACATTTTCATTCATTCGATATTGCCCAAAGAATCGAGTCAGAGTTTCCTTGATATAAGGAACCAATTCATCGAAGGATTGAATAGCATGAATGGTTTTGACAATGTCCGTCATATCATCAGCTTTGAGATGTTCAAACAAATGAAAGACATCCATGACAAACTGGATAAAAAGCTGTTTGGTAATCGGAACACGCGGCGTATTTTCAAGAACCACCTTCTCCAAAAGGTTCAACTCTTCCACGATTTGATTGAGATTCCCCTGAATGATAACCCTATAAATCGGTTCGTAGTAGGTAAAGAGACTCTCAGACTGTTGTAGATTTACAGAGCCGTAAAAGAGGGCTTTCTCAGCATTCAGCTTCCAGCGTTCAAAGTGTTCTTGATAAGGAGCTTCAAAGGGAGTAACGACTAAACCATCTAGGGGTTGATCAGAAATAAAAATCTGCCAGTCTTGACCCAAGACATAGTAGGGAATGGTGAAGGAACCTTGTTTTTCCTTGGATAGACCTATCCACCAATTCTCCTTACCTCCTAGATAACTAACAAATCCAGCCTCGTCTAAATCTTGACTGAGTATCTGACTTTTCTTTCCTCTCTCGCCGAGCTGACCTGCAATCTTCTCCAGTAGATTTCCCAACTCTACCTTATCAACAGGTTTGACCAGATAGTCCACCACACTAAGGTTCATTGCTCTTTTTACATAATCAAACTCCTGATAACCTGAGAGCAGGATATAGGCAGCATCTGGTAAGATTTCTTTCATCTCCCGAATCATATCAAGCCCTGTTTTGTCGGGCATATTGACATCGGAAATGACCACATCGACAGGATTTTCCTGAACATATTCTAGGGCTTCATCGGCATGACTGGCTGTTGCGACGACCTCCATATCCCACTTATCAAAGGGAATCAAACGTTTCAGACCTTCTGTCACCATGTACTCATCATCTACTAATAATACTTTATACATTTTCTCCCTTTCTACTCATCTTGAATTGTAATACGATACTGAACACCTGCTTGCTCTGCAGAATCTATAGTAATAGCATAGCGGTCCCCAAAATAGAGCACAAAACGCTCATGGACATTGACAATCCCGATAGATTGCTTTTGATCACTGTAACTGGCTTGGTGTTCAAAATGTCTCTGACTTAATTTTTCTCGAATACTTGCCAGCTTTTCAACCGACATACCACGGCCATTATCGACCACCAAAATTTCCACAAAACCATCCTGTTTAAGCGCCTTGATACTAATCACATTATCTGTCCGTCTATGGTCAACACCATGCGCGAAATAGTTTTCTACCAGCGGTTGCAAGGTAAACTTAGGAATTTTCATATTCTCTAGCTCTGGGTCTATCTTGAAACCATAGGCAATGGACTTGGGATAGCGAACCATGCAGAGATAACTATATTTACGGCAAAATTCTAATTCCTGTTTGAGAAGAGTCTCTCTTTCATCAGAAATATTGTTACGCAAGAGACTACTGAACTCATAAATGATATCTGCTAACTCATCTTGACTTTGCATGACTGCGTACATACGCAAGAACTCCAGAGTATTGTACATGAAGTGAGGGTTGATTTGCGCCTGCAAGGCCCGCATATTGGCATCTTTTTGACTAAGCTCTAACTGATAAATATCATGGATATTCTTTTCCAAGCGATCCAACATATCATTGGTGGTCTCTGCGATTAAGAGCAATTCCTGATCCTTTTCAAGCGTATCGATGCGAAGACCTTCTTGCCCTTGGGCAATAGCTTGGATGGAATCCACCAAATCCACTACCTGCTTTTGATAATTAGCAAAGGTCTGCCTCAAAGTCAGATAGAGAATGACAATAAAGAGAAGGCTCAAGCCCACAATCAAAGCAGAGCTGGTCACCGTTCCTCGTAAAACAAAATTTTTGGGAACTGCCACCTGAACCTGATAGCCATGAGAGGTCACACCGACAAACCAGTTTTCATGTTCCCTATTGACCCTCTCACCAATATGAAAAATCTCCGTATCAAAAGGCGATGTCACAGTAACAGCCATCGGGATATGACCTCGGGTATTGTCTACAGCATGGTATAAGATTTCTGGATCCAAGGAGATATAAACAACCCCTATAGATTGATCCGTCGCTGGATCTAAAATAGGAACTCCAAAACTATTGGCCTCTGGTTTAAAGCCTTCCGCAAGTACCGAATGACCACCTCTCTCATTTCTGCTCGAAACATAAACTTCTTTAAAGTCCTGCAAGACGATTGCAACATCCGTTATATAGTCATTCTGGACATAAAGATCATCAATATTTTCATACAGAGAAATAGAAGTTGACGAAGCTGCTTGATGCTCCAACAGCCAATAAAAATATTCAGAAGTTGACAGGCTAAAGTACTTATAAACCCCTTGTATTCGGTCTTGATTGGCTACTAAATCTTGCGCCAGTTGGGCTGACTCCCGATAATAATACTCCACCTCATCAACTGTTCGAGTGGTTACACGTTGGGCTACTCTTTGAGCTTCCTTTTCCCGTGAATCCCAGTCAGCGTAAGAGAGTAAGATTGCAAAACTCGCAATAATAATCATCATAACTGAACTGTAGGTTCTCAGAAGCGTATGTAGCCAAAACTGCTTCATCCTACTTTGTCGCCAATTTTTCATGGATACTTTCATAGACCGGTTCCAACATATCACTGATAAAGAAATGCCACATCCCAATTCCTACAAAGAAAAGTAGAGCAGGCATATAGTAACCAATTGCCACAAGTAGCACTGTCCCAAGGAGAACCTTGGCCACAGCCGCTAAGCTCATAAAGATGCCAATCAAGGATAGTTTGAGACTATTTCGATAGGACAAATCAAAATAAACTTGTAATTTCAAAGATACTGTATAAGCCAAAAAGATCAGGGCAACTACTAGGACATTCAAAAAGGTCGCAATCAAATGAATAATAGTCTGATGAGGCAATTGCACCAAGAGATACAAGCCATAGACCAAAACTAAATCCACTCCTAAAAAGCTATAAAAAATCAGGTTGCTTGAAACAAAATTTTGCTTATAAAGAGACCAAGCCTCCTTCAAACTGTATTCCCGAAAGCTATAACCATGTTCTGCATACAAGCTCATCAAGGTGGCACTAGCCGGCGCTAGACCAAGGATAATCCCTCCCACCAAGGTTAATAACCAAAAGAAGGCTGTCGCAATCATCCCTAGAAAGAAACGATTAAAGACAAAGTCTAAAAATCTCCCCATGATATCCTCCTAAAAATAACTATGAAACTATTATATCATATTTCAAGCGTTTTCAAAAAATTCTAGTGCCCATTTACAATCCCATCAAACCGTGGTACAATGAGAATTGTGAAAAAATTATCAGGAGACAATTCATGAAGAAATCTATCTTAACTACACTGCTTTTTGCAGTTCTTTACTTCCTCTGCATGGGGATTGGTGTCCTTTTGGGCAATCTCTTTGACCAAACTGGAAACATGTTTTATGCGCCTGCTTTTACTGCCCTTGTCGGCGGTAGCGTCTATATGATTATGGTCGCAAAAGTTCCGCGCTTTGGAGCCATTACCACTATCGGCCTTGTCATCGCCCTCTTTTTCTTGGGAACTAAACACGGTGCTGGTGCCTTCCTTCCTGGAATTATCTGTGGTCTCCTAGCAGATGGAGTAGCTAGCCTCGGAAAATACAAGGACCAAACAAAGAACTTCTTTTCTTTCATTCTCTTTGCCTTTAACACAACTGGTCCAATCTTACTTATGTGGATTGCTCCCAAAGCCTATATGGCAACCCTTCTAGCAAGAGGAAAATCACAAGAGTATATCGACCGTATCATGGTTGCGCCAAATCCTGGAACCATCCTTCTATTTGTTGCAAGTGTAGTCATCGGAGCCCTATTGGGTGCCTTGATTGGACAAGCCTTGAGTAAAAAATTGGCACAAAAAATCTGATTACTAAAAAAGAGCCAGGCGGCTCTTTTTTATTTATGGCTCAATTTCTTGGTCAAGAAGTCTCCCAAGAATTGGATCGCAAAGATAATCAAAATGATAATGATGGTTGCCAAGATGGTTACATCGTGATTGTAGCGGTTAAATCCATAAGCGATGGCTACGTTACCGATACCACCTGCTCCGACCGCTCCCGCCATGGCTGTTTCACCGACTAGTGAAATCAAGGTTACAGTCGTTACACGGATCAAATCTGGAAGGCCTTCTGATAGGTAAACACCTACGATATCCCAGAATGTCGCTCCGCTAGCTTGAGCCGCCTCAATGACACCACCATCTAGCTCAGCCAATACCACCTGTACTTGACGGGCAAAGAAGGCAAAAACTGCAAAAGATAGCGGTACGATAGCCGCATTTGGACCAATGCTTGTTCCTACGATTAGATGAGAGAAGGGTGACAAGACTGCCAAGAGAATGATAAATGGCACCGCACGGAAAATAGAGGTAATCTTATCTAAAATCCAGAAAACGGCCTTATTTTCCAAGACACCACCTGGCGCAGTCAAGACAAGGAAGAGACCTGCAACTAGCCCCAAGAACCCTCCAATGATGAAGGAAAGAACTGTCATATAAAGGGTTAGGTAGATGGCTGTTCCCCAGCCTGCCTGACCAGCCCAGCCCATTTTATAGACATTTGGCAAATAGGTTTGAATCAATGATTCCATCTTACTGTCCTCCCTTCAATACTTTTAGTTGTACGCCTGCTTGACGAATGGCTTCTTGGGCACCTGCTAGCGCTGCTTGTTCACCTGACAAGACCACAACCAATTCTCCAACAGGAGTACCATCGAGAATTTCGATATTTCCATAGAGGATATTAGCCGTTACTTGATAATGCTTGTACAATTCATTCAAAAGTGGCTCGTCTGTTGAAGCACCTGCATACTTGAGCTGCACCAAAAGGCTGTTTTCAGACAAGTGTTCCACGATTTCTTGCTTCTCGATTTTGACCATGGCTTCATCAATACCTGTAGCTGTTGAGATAAAGTCTTGGGTCAAAGGTTGTTTAGGGTCTGAGAAAATTTCAAGAACGCTGCCCTCTTCAATCAAATGCCCATCCTGCATGACTGCCACACGGTTGGCAATGTCTTTGACAATCTGCATTTCATGCGTAATCAAGACAATAGTTAAGCCTAATTTTTGGTTCAAATCTTGCAACAAGGCCAAAATCTGCTTGGTTGTCTTAGGGTCAAGGGCAGAAGTTGACTCGTCTGAAATCAAGATTTTTGGATCATTTGCCAAGGCACGCGCAATGGCCACACGCTGTTTTTGCCCTCCAGATAGTTGTGAAGGGTAGTTTTCAGCACGGTCTGCCAAGCCAACCAAGTCCAACAACTTAGCTACTTTAGCCTTCTTTTCTTCCTTGCTAAGTCCAGAGTGTTTGAGGGCAAAGGCTACATTTTCCTCTGCTGTCTTTTGGCTCATGAGGTTAAAGTGCTGGAAAATCATTCCAATATCTTGACGTTTACGACGCAACTGCTCTGCCGTCAAGGTCACCTTACCATCAAAAATCACATCGTCGTCAATGGTAATTTTGCCTGCAGATGGCTTTTGCAAAAGGTTAATTACCCGTACAAGGGTTGATTTCCCTGCTCCAGAATATCCAACGATTCCGTAGATATCCCCTTCTTGGATGTGAATAGTCACATCCTTGACCGCTGTGATGGTTCTCTTCTTTTGATGAAAAGTCACATCGATCTGATCTAACTTGATAATATCTCTACTCATAGCTTCTAATCAGCTCCTCTACTAATTCAATATGGGTGTAGTAATCGGCGATTCGCACATTTTCATCTCCACCGTGGTCTCGACTATTGGCATTTCCTAGACCGAAGGCCACCATTGGCACCTCTAGGGCGTCAAATACCGTATGCATAGGCCCTGTCCCAGCTGTCGTCGGCAAGACTGAAACGCCCTGTGGATAGAATTTCTTGGCCAACTCGATCACATTGAGAATGGCTGGCGCGCTCATATCGCTTCGATAGCTCATCTCTCCCAAGGTATAGTATAATTCTACCTTATCAAAGCCATTTTTGTCTAGCTGTTTCCGAATTTTTTCCAGAACATCATGCGGTTCTAGACCAGGAACCAAACGAACCTCTAGCTTAGCACTGGCTTCTGCTGGCAAAATCGTTTTGACTCCTTGTCCTTGATAACCTGACTGAATCCCTTCGATATTAAGGGCCGGTTCAAAAAAGAAACGTTTTAGAAAGGCTACACGGTCCTCTTGTAAGAGAGGCAATTCCAAGCCATAAATCTGGCTGATTTCCCCAGGATTGCGTTGAGCATAGGCATCCACCAAGGCTAATTCTCGTTCATTCGGCTCTTGTACTTCTTCGTACAAACCTTCAACCAAGATACGGCCATCTGCGGCACGAAGGGACTGTAGGGCTTGAAGGAGGTACCAAGGAGCTGATTCCACAACTCCTCCATAACTAGAGTGGATATCCACATCCGCACTTTTTACCTTGGCATCAAAGGTCACAATTCCTTTATTTCCACCAGAAATTTCTAACTGCTCCAAGGCATTCTTGGTCCCTTGTTCCCAGACCAACAAATCTGCACCACGGAGTTTATCCGCATGTTTTTCCAGATACTTATCCAGGTCTGTCGAAGCCGATTCCTCCGCTCCCTCCATGATAAAACTGATATTGACAGGCAGGTCATCGTGGTGCTGCATGTATTTTCTCAAAGCACTCAAACGAGCCGTGATATGACCCTTGTCGTCATCAACCCCACGCCCATACATGAAGCCATTGCGCACCGAAAGCGTAAAAGGCTCCTCTGTCCACACCTGATCCCCGTCCGCTGGCACAGTGTCATAGTGGTTATAGAAAATCAAGGTCTTGGCATCTGGACGCGAACTCTTGAAATGCGCCATGACAAAGGGAGCCGTATAAGTCTCATCAATCTCCACTTCAGCCCCAACACGTTTGAAAATCTCACCCAGATAGTTAGCAACTTCTTTGAGACCCACCTGTTGGGCAAAGACCGACTTCTTAGAAATCAAGGTACGCAAAACCTCAAAATAATGCTGGGCCACATGATCCTTTTCAAATTTTTCAATCTGTTCTTGTTCGCTAGGAAAAACCATATTCTCTCTACCTTTCTATGAACCTATAGTCTTCTTTACAATCCATGCTCTATACAAAAGCAAGAGGTGGAATTTTCTCTCCCACCTCCCTGTTTCTTATTACCAAACTGGTTGATCCAAACCGTCTGATGTTTCTTCGATAACTTTTTTCACGTCATCTGTGTGGTAAGCTGCGATCACTTTCTTGATAGCATCAGCCTTAGGTGATGTTTCCCAATCTTTTTTCGCAACGATGATGTTGTACCATTGTTTTGAATTTTCATCAGCTTGTTCTTTGAAAAGTGCTTTCTTGTAGTCCAATTTTGCTTCTGTAACGAAGGTATTGTTTACAACGGCAGCGTCAACTGATGACAATGAACGAGCTGTTTGGCTAGCATCCAATTCAGTAATTTTCAAGTTCTTTGGATTTTCTTTGATGTTAGCAACTGTTGCAAGAGCAGTTCCTGAAACGTCCAATTTAATCAAGCCAGCTGATTGAAGCAAGTAAAGCGCACGGCTTTCGTTTGTAGCATCGTTCGGTACAGCGATTTCTCCGTTTGCTGGGATGTCTTCTACTTTAGTGTACTTGTTGTCACTTCCATTCAAACCTGAGTAAAGACGGATTGGAGAGATGTAAGTATCTGCAATCGCTACAAGGTCTTTCCCGTTTTCTTTGTTCCAGTTGTTCAAGAAGTTGTAGTGTTGGAAAGCGTTCAAGTCTACTTCACCATCAGCAGTTGCTTTGTTTGGTTGTGAGTAGTCTGTAAACTCTGTGAATTCCAATTTAATTCCGTCTTTTTCAACCAATTCTTGGACTTTGTCCCAGCGTGCTTCTTCTGAACCGCTACGGTTAACAGTCGCAATTTTAACTGTAGTTGTATTGTCTGCTTTCTTGTCTGAATTTCCGCAAGCTGCAAGTGTAAGGCCTGCTACTGTAGCGATAGCTGCTACGCCTAACCATTTTTTAATTTTCATGATTCGTTCTCCTTTAAAAATAATACTGTAATAGTATCTCACACTTTATTTGATTTCGCAAATTGTTATTAGATAGGCAGACATATAGTTTGAAACTATATGCCTAAAAGTTATAAAATCATCCACCTACGAGAGAATGGATGATTTACAAACTTATTTAATATCAGCTTCTGCTGGCAGATAAGAACCGCCAAAGAACTGCTGAGATAGCTTTTCAAGGGTTCCATCTTTATATAATTCTTGGATGCGTTTGTCCACAAATGCCTTCAACTCATCTTGACCTTTGGCAAGAAGTGGGTATACGTAAGGTTGTTGGTCGCTTGGAAGTTCGATCACTTTCAAGTTGTCCAAACCTTGGTCCTTGATGACTGTTTCAACACCGATTTTATCAAAAATCTTGTAGTCAAACTGGCCATCGCTCAAGCGTCCCATGATTTGTTGGAAGTCTGCTTTAGTATACTTTAGGACAGTTGGATTATCTGAATGTTGTTTGTTGTAGTCTTCTAGCTGTTTAGCAGATGTTGTCCCTTGAACAACTTCTGTTGATTTTCCACCGATATCATCAAACGATTTGATGCTAGAGTCATCTTTTTTCACTACAAGAACGTTAGGGTTTTTAGCAGTTGGAGCTGCATAAAGGTATTTTTCAGCACGTTCTTTAGTGTAGCTGATGTTGCTAACAGCCATATTGTAACGGTCGGCATCAAGTCCTGCAAAGACTCCTGACCACTCTGTCTTCTCAAACTTGACATCATACTTGTCAGAGTCTTTAAAGATAGCGCGAACCACTTCAATTTCGTAACCAGTCAATTCGCCATTTTCTTCATAGTTGAATGGTTTTGGTGTAGCATTAGTTGCAACGATAATTTCTTTCTTGCTAGCTGCTTCTCCTTCTTTCTTAGCACCACCTGAGCAAGCTGCTAACACACCTGCAGCAACAAGGCCTAAGGCAGCAAGAGATGAGTATTTAACGATTTTTTTCATGTCATTTCCTCCAAAATAGAATACCTTATAATCTTAACAGAAAAAGAGCATTTACGCCATTATATGATATCTATCTCTGTGATAGGTTTTCTTTATGGCTAATTTATACTCAATGAAAATCAAAGAGCAAACTAGGAAGCTAGCCGCAAGCTGTACTTGA
>CAJZLM010000017.1:0-10752 GCA_916050595.1 Streptococcus mitis
TCCAATTGGGAGAATTTGCCAACCCAATTCTTGAAAGAGCTTCAGCTATGAAAGAATCTCTCAATCTTCAATCTCCTGCTAAGAATTTAGATCAAGTGACGACAGAGTCTTCTTATGCAATGCCTAGCATCAAGGATATTTCACCTGGTGATTTGGCGGAAGCCTTACGCCGAAATATTGTGCAACCAATCGTTGTAGGTACTGGAACAAAGATTAAAGAGACTTCTGTAGAAGAAGGGACCAATCTTGCACCAAACCAACAAGTTCTCCTTTTATCGGATAAGGTAGAAGAAATTCCAGACATGTATGGCTGGAAAAAAGAGACTGCTGAGGCCTTTGCTAAATGGTTGGATATCGAGCTGGAATTTGAAGGTTCAGGTTCCGTCGTTCAGAAGCAGGATGTTCGGACTAATACAGCTATCAAAAACATTAAAAAAATTAAATTAACTTTAGGAGACTAATATGTTTATTTCCATCAGTGCTGGAATTGTGACATTTTTACTAACTTTAGTAGGAATTCCGGCCTTTATCCAATTTTATAGAAAGGCGCAAATTACAGGCCAGCAGATGCATGAGGATGTCAAACAGCACCAGGCAAAAGCTGGGACTCCTACAATGGGAGGTTTGGTTTTCTTAATTGCTTCTGTTTTAGTTGCTTTCTTTTTCGCCCTATTTAGTAATCAACTCAGCAATAATGTTGGTATGATTTTATTTATCTTGGTTCTCTATGGTTTAATCGGATTTTTAGATGACTTCCTCAAGGTCTTCCGTAAAATCAATGAGGGCCTTAATCCCAAACAGAAATTGGCTCTTCAGCTTCTAGGTGGTGTCATTTTCTACCTTTTCTATGAGCGCGGCGGCGATATGCTTTCTGTCTTTGGTTACCAAGTGCATCTAGGGATTTTCTATATTGTCTTCGCTCTTTTCTGGCTAGTCGGTTTTTCAAACGCAGTAAACTTGACAGACGGTATTGACGGTCTAGCTAGCATTTCCGTTGTGATTAGTTTGTCTGCCTATGGAGTTATTGCCTATGTGCAAGGTCAGATGGATATCCTTCTAGTGATTCTTGCCATGATTGGTGGTTTGCTTGGTTTCTTTGTCTTTAACCATAAGCCTGCTAAGGTCTTTATGGGAGATGTGGGAAGTTTGGCTCTCGGTGGAATGCTGGCAGCTATTTCAATGGCTCTCCACCAAGAATGGACTCTCTTGATTATCGGAATTATTTATGTCTTTGAAACAACTTCGGTCATGATGCAAGTCGGCTATTTCAAAATGACTGGTGGAAAACGTATTTTCCGTATGACGCCTGTGCATCACCATTTTGAACTTGGAGGATTGTCTGGTAAAGGAAATCCTTGGAGCGAGTGGAAGGTTGACTTCTTCTTTTGGGGAGTGGGGCTTCTAGCAAGTCTCCTGACCCTAGCAATTTTGTATTTGATGTAAGAATGGCACCCTGATGTTTCAGGGTGTTTTTGCTTTTTAAAAAATATTGGTCAATTAAAGTCAAATTCCTTGACCTTTTTTGACTAATGTAGTATATTATGAACGTAAGGTAAATGAAAGCCTTACTAGAACACTTATTTAAAGTAAAATAGAAAGAGGTGGGTCTATGTTTAATCTAGAAATCTTCAGAAGTAAAGATAGTCTACTCCTGCTTGAAAAAGAAAAACCAGAAATAGTACCTAGAGTAGCGATTTAGCTAGTCTAAATTTTTTGAAACAAAGGTCAAAGATAGTCAATATAAGTAATAATAAATAACAAAAAGAGGTAAAGAATATGAATAACAACTTTAATAATTTTAACAACATGGATGATTTATTTAACCAATTGATGGGTGGTATGCGAGGATATAGTTCTGAAAATCGCCGTTACTTGATTAATGGACGTGAAGTCACACCTGAGGAATTTGCTCACTATCGTGCAACTGGTCAATTGCCAGGAAATGCAGAAGCTGATGGACAAATGAAACAACAGTCTTCAGGTATGAAACAAGACGGTGTCCTTGCAAAACTAGGTCGAAACTTGACTGCAGAAGCGCGTGAGGGCAAGTTGGATCCTGTTATCGGACGAAACAAGGAAATTCAAGAAACATCTGAAATCCTCTCACGTCGTACGAAAAATAATCCTGTTCTGGTCGGAGATGCAGGTGTTGGTAAGACAGCCGTTGTCGAAGGTCTAGCACAAGCCATTGTGAATGGTGATGTTCCAGCTGCTATTAAGAATAAGGAAATTATTTCCATTGATATCTCTGGTCTTGAGGCTGGTACTCAATACCGTGGTAGCTTTGAAGAAAACATTCAAAACTTGGTAAACGAAGTCAAAGAAGCTGGAAATATTATCCTTTTCTTCGACGAAATTCACCAAATTCTTGGGGCTGGTAGCACAGGTGATGGTCAAGGGTCTAAAGGTCTTGCTGATATCTTGAAACCAGCTCTTTCACGTGGAGAATTGACAGTGATTGGCGCAACTACTCAAGATGAATACCGTAATACTATCTTGAAAAATGCAGCTCTTGCTCGTCGTTTCAACGAAGTCAAGGTTAATGCTCCTTCTGCAGAGGATACCTTTAAAATCCTTCAAGGAATTCGTGATCTCTATCAACAACACCACAATGTCATCTTGCCAGATGAAGTCCTAAAAGCAGCGGTGGATTATTCTGTCCAGTATATTCCTCAACGTAGCTTGCCAGATAAGGCTATTGACCTTGTCGATGTTACGGCAGCTCACTTGGCAGCTCAGCATCCAGTAACAGATGTTCATGCTGTTGAACGTGAAATTGAGGCAGAAAAAGACAAGCAAGAAAAAGCAGTTGAGGCAGAAGATTTTGAAGCAGCTCTAAACTATAAAACACGCATTGCAGAATTGGAAAAGAAAATCGAAAACCATACAGAAGATATGAAAGTGACTGCAAGTGTCAACGATGTGGCTGAATCTGTAGAACGTATGACGGGTATTCCAGTATCTCAAATGGGGGCTACGGACATCGAACGTTTGAAAGATATGGGTCATCGTTTGCAGACGAAAGTTATTGGTCAAGATAAGGCCGTTGAAGCAGTAGCAAAAGCTATCCGTCGTAACCGTGCTGGTTTTGATGAAGGTAACCGTCCAATCGGTAGCTTCCTCTTTGTAGGTCCTACTGGTGTCGGTAAGACTGAGTTGGCTAAACAATTGGCTCTTGATATGTTCGGAACGAAAGATGCTATCATCCGTTTGGACATGTCAGAATACAGCGACCGCACAGCCGTATCTAAATTGATTGGTACAACTGCAGGTTATGTTGGTTACGATGACAACAACAATACCTTGACAGAACGCGTCCGTCGCAATCCATACTCAATCGTCCTTCTCGACGAAATTGAAAAGGCTGACCCTCAAGTCATCACCCTTCTCCTTCAAGTTTTGGACGATGGTCGTTTGACAGATGGTCAAGGTAACACTGTCAACTTCAAGAATACGGTGATTATCGCAACTTCAAACGCAGGCTTTGGTTACGAAGCTAACTTGACAGAAGATGCTGATAAACCAGAATTGATGGATCGTTTGAAACCTTACTTCCGTCCAGAATTCCTTAACCGTTTCAATGCTGTCATCGAATTCTCACACTTGAGCAAAGAAGATCTTTCTAAGATTGTAGACCTTATGTTGGTTGAAGTTAACAAGACGCTTTCTAAGAAAGACATTGACTTGGCAGTGAGCGAAGCTGCTAAAGAATACATGACTGAGGAAGGCTACGATGAAGTCATGGGTGTTCGTCCACTCCGTCGTGTGGTTGAACAACAAATCCGTGACAAAGTCACAGACTTCCACTTGGATAACCTTGATGCTAAACACCTAGAAGCTGACATGGAAGATGGTGTTTTGGTCATTCGTGAAAAAGCCTAAGACAGAATTTTGAGCATAAAAAAGAAGGAGCCAGCTGAAAAACTGGTTCCTTTTTTACGTTTAAATCACATGACGCTCAAATGCATCATCTGAAATCCCTTGTTCAAGGATGAGTTTAGCCCATTCTTTAGCAGAGAAGAGGCTGTGGTCCTTGTAGTTTCCGCAAGATTCGATGGTTGTTCCAGGGACGTCTTCCCAAGTAGTAGTTTCAGCGATTTCCTTGAGCGAATCCTTGATAACAGCCGCAATTTCAGCACTGGTGTGACGTCCCCACATAATCATGTGGAAGCCTGTACGGCACCCAAATGGTGAACAGTCAATCATACCGTCAATGCGGGTACGGATGAGTTTGGCTAAGAGGTGCTCAATAGTATGAAGACCAGCAGTAGGGATAGAGTCTTCGTTTGGTTGCACCAAGCGAATATCAAAGTTGGAGATGATGTCTCCTTTTGGCCCTGTTTCTTCCCCAATCAAGCGAACATAAGGTGCTTTAACAATGGTGTGGTCAAGTTCAAAACTTTCAACAATAACTTCTTTTGACATGGTAAATCCTTTCAGTTTTCTTCTTTCATTATAACATAAAGCCGGCTCTTGAGTCAGAGAGAAAACCTCTCCGAGGCTGGAGAGGTTGAAATCTTTATTTACGATACAAGCGGTCGTATTGGTAGTAAGGGTCAAAGGTTACATTGATACCCAATTTGCGAAGGACATTCTTGTCTTCATCGGTTAAGATGATGGTTGAGTGAGCTTCGCTTCCTTTGAGGTTGCCAAGTTCTTCCATAGCACGAGCAGCATCAGGATTTTCCGTAGCTGTGATAGCTAGTGCAATTAGGATTTCATTTGAATGAAGGCGTGGATTGCGGCTACCCAGATGATCGATTTTAAGACCTTGGATTGGCTTAACAACTTCAGGTTCGATTAGTTTTACTTCTTTAGCAATGTCAGCTGATTTCTTGATGGCGTTGATCAAGGCAGCTGCTGTAGGGCCGAAGAGTTCTGAGTTCTTACCAGTGACAATTTCTCCGCTTGGCAATTCAAGGGCTAGGGCTGGTCCGCCAGTTTCTTCAGCTTTTTGGCGTGCAGCAACAGCAACCTTACGGTCTGCAGGTGTGATACCGAGGTCGTTCATAAGCAACTCGATTTTCTTGACAGCTGCTTCGCCAACTTTTTCGGCTTTGAAATCAAGAACAGTTTGATAGTAACGGCGGATGATTTCTTGTTTAGAAGCTTCCACAGCAGCATCGTCATCAGTAATAGCGAAACCAACCATGTTGACACCCATGTCTGTTGGTGAAGCGTATGGAGATTCACCGAGGATACGTTCCAACATGCGCTTGAGCACTGGGAAAATTTCGATATCACGGTTGTAGTTGACAGTGGTTTCTCCATAGGTTTGGAGATGGAAGGGGTCAATCATGTTGACATCATCAAGGTCAGCTGTGGCAGCCTCGTAGGCCAAATTGACTGGGTGATGAAGGGAAAGATTCCAAACTGGGAAGGTTTCAAACTTAGCGTAGCCAGACTTGATGCCATTGATTTGGTCGTGGTACATATTGGACATACAGGTTGCCAATTTTCCAGAACCAGGTCCAGGAGCGGTTACGACAATCAAGTTTCGACTGGTTTTGATGTAGTCGTTTTTCCCCATACCTTCTGGAGAAATGATGTGATCCATATCCGTCGGATATCCTTTGATTGGATAGTGAAGATAAGAATCAATTCCGTTTTTCTCAAGTTGGTTGCGGAAGGCATCTGCAGCTGGTTGACCAGCGTACTGTGTGATGACAACGGAGCCAACAAAAATTCCCAATTCATTGAATTTATCAATCAAACGAAGAACTTCTTGGTCATAAGAAATGCCCAAGTCACCACGTGCTTTGGAATGCTCGATGTTGCTAGCATTAATGGCAATCACAACTTCAACTTGCTCTTTCAATTCTTGTAAGAGCTTGATTTTGTTGTCAGGCTCATAACCAGGAAGGACGCGAGCAGCGTGGAAGTCTTCTAACATTTTGCCACCAAACTCCAAGTAGAGCTTGCCGTCAAATTGGTTAATGCGCTCCAAAATGTGGTCGCGCTGTAGATTCAAATATTGTTCAGAACTAAAAGCTTGTTTTTTCATTTTTTTACCTCTGACCTCTATTATAATAAAAAATTGGAAGTTAGGAAACTATGGAGTTAAAAAAGGAATCAAAAAGATTAGGCAAACGCTTGCATAAAACTCTGAAAAGCGCTATCATAGACTGTAGATTATTAAAATAATGAGGTAAGAAGATGCAAGAAAAATGGTGGCACAATGCCGTAGTCTATCAAGTTTATCCTAAGAGCTTTATGGATAGCAACGGAGATGGAATTGGCGATTTGCCAGGAATTACCAGTAAGTTAGACTATCTAGCCAAGTTAGGAATTACAGCGATTTGGCTTTCTCCAGTTTATGACAGCCCTATGGATGATAATGGCTATGATATTGCTGATTATCAAGCGATTGCAACGATTTTTGGAACCATGGAGGATATGGACCAACTGATTGCGGAAGCTAAGAAGCGTGATATTCGTATCATCATGGACTTGGTGGTCAATCATACCTCAGATGAACATGCTTGGTTTGTCGAGGCCTGTGAAAATCCTGACAGCTCTGAGCGTGACTACTATATCTGGCGAGATGAGCCTAATGATCTAGATTCTATCTTTAGTGGTTCTGCTTGGGAATACGATGAAAAGTCAGGTCAATACTATCTTCACTTTTTCAGTAAGAAACAGCCTGACCTCAACTGGGAGAATGAAAAACTTCGCCAGAAAATCTATGAGATGATGAACTTCTGGATTGATAAAGGCATTGGCGGTTTTCGTATGGATGTCATTGATATGATTGGGAAAATTCCTGATGAGAAAGTAGTCAATAATGGTCCTATGCTCCACCCTTATCTTAAGGAAATGAATCAGGCAACCTTTGGCGACAAAGATCTCTTGACAGTAGGAGAGACCTGGGGAGCAACGCCAGAAATTGCCAAACTATACTCTGATCCAAAGGGACAAGAATTGTCTATGGTCTTCCAGTTTGAACACATTTGTCTTCAGTATCAGGAAGGAGAGCCTAAATGGCACTATCAAAAAGAGCTGAATATCGCTAAGTTAAAAGAGATTTTCAACAAATGGCAGACAGAATTAGGAGTTGAGGATGGTTGGAATTCCCTCTTCTGGAACAATCATGACCTCCCTCGTATCGTCTCTATCTGGGGAAATGACCAAGAATACCGTGAAAAATCTGCCAAAGCCTTTGCGATTTTACTTCATTTGATGAGAGGGACACCTTATATCTACCAAGGTGAGGAAATTGGGATGACCAATTATCCGTTTGAAACACTGGACCAAGTAGAAGATATTGAATCCCTCAACTATGCGCGTGAAGCTCTTGAAAAAGGTGTTCCGATGGAAGAAATCATGGACAGTATCCGTGTCATTGGACGTGATAATGCCCGTACCCCTATGCAATGGGATGAAAGCAAAAACGCTGGTTTCTCAACAGGTCAACCTTGGTTGGCAGTCAATCCAAATTATCAAGAAATCAACGTTCAAGAAGCGCTGGCAAATTCAGATTCTATTTTCTATACCTATCAGAAACTGGTTCAAATCCGTAAGGAGAATAGCTGGCTGATTCGAGCTGACTTTGAACTCTTGGAAACAACTGACAAGGTCTTCGCCTATATCCGTAAAGATGGGGACCGTCATTTCCTAGTTGTGGCTAACTTGTCCAATGAAGTGCAAGACTTGGACGTAGAAGGAAACGTCAAATCTGTTTTGATTGAAAACACCCCGGCTCAAGAAGCCTTTGAAAAACAAATCTTGGCTCCATGGGATGCCTTCTGTGTGGAATTACTATAAATATTTTTTGCAGAAAAAATCTAAAAATGAAATCGTATAAAAACAAGGGAGGATTGTATGAAAGGCAGAAATCCTTTGTTTTTTTATGGCTAAGATTTATAAACTTTCATTCTCAAAATTCAATTAACTTTACAAATTCCCACTATTTTGGTAAAATAAACCTATGTTATAAAAACTAACATAAAGGAGAAAGAAGATGACTACAAAAAAGCGTATCCTTAGTGCAGGCCTGACTGTTGCAGCTGCCTTGCTGTTAACTGCTTGCAGACAATCAGGTTCAGATACAAAAACTTACTCATCAACCTTTAGTGGAAATCCAACTACATTTAACTACTTATTAGACTACTATGCTGATAATACAGCTATTATTACTAACCTAGTTGATGGTTTGCTTGAAAATGACAATCATGGAAACCTAGTTCCGTCTTTGGCAGAAGACTGGTCTGTTTCAAGCGACGGTCTGACTTATACCTATAAACTGAGAAAAGATGCCAAATGGTTCACGGCTGACGGTGAAGAGTACGCCCCAGTCAAGGCACAAGATTTTGTGACAGGGATTAAGTATGCAGTGGATAATAAATCCCAGGCTATTGACTTGATTCAAAACTCGATCAAGGGCTTGAATTATTATATTACAGGAGCGGATTCTGACTTTTCTAAGGTTGGGGTGAAGGCCATCGACGACCAGACTATTGAGTATACTTTGGCACGCCCAGAACCTTACTGGAACTCAAAAACAACCAATAGTATTCTTTTCCCAGTAAACGAAGAGTTTTTAAACTCAAAAGGGAAAGATTTTGGTACCCTGTCTCCAAATAGTATTCTCTATAGCGGACCTTATTTGTTAAAAGATTTCACATCAAAATCATCGATCGAGTATGTGAAGAATCCGCATTACTATGATCATGACAAAGTATCGATTGAACACGTAAAATTGGCTTACTTTGATGGTTCAGACCAAGAATTGACTATCCGTAACTTTGAAAGCGGAGCTTATTCAATCGCAGGTGTTTATCCAAATAGTTCAAACTTTGCTAAGACCAAAGAGAAATATAAGGATAATATCGTCTATAGCTTGCAGGACAAGACTTCTTGGTATTTCAATTTCAACGTCAACCGTAAGGCCTACAATCACACTGCTAAAACGACAGATGAGCAGAAGAAGTCAACTGAGACAGCTGTCTTGAACAAAAACTTCCGTCAAGCAGTGAACTTCGCCTTGGACCGCACAGCCTATTCTGCTCAGTCAAATGGGGAAGAAGCGGCTAGCAAGACCCTTCGTAACACCCTGGTACCTCCTACATTTGTCCAAGTTGGAAACAAGACTTTTGGAGAAGTAGTTGCTTCTAAATTGGTCAACTACGGAACAGAATGGTCAGATATTAACTTGGCAGATGCTCAGGATGCCTATTTCAACAAAGAAAAAGCCCAAGCAAAATTTGCGGAAGCTAAAAAAGAATTGGCAAGTCAAGGTGTGACTTTCCCTATTCACTTGGATGTGGCAGTTGATCAGACAAGTAAAAATGCTGTGACAGGTATGAACTCTGTTAAGCAGACCCTTGAGTCAGTTTTGGGTGCTGATAACATTGTCATTGACGTTCAACAACTTTCAACAGATGATTTTAACAATGTAGCCTTCTTGGCACCGACACCAGCTGATCGTGACTATGATTTGAACTTTGATGGTTGGGTAGGTGACTACCAAGATCCGTCAACTTATCTTAATCCTTTCAATGCAGAGGATGGATTCTACCTCAAGATTTTTGGTCTAGATGCTCAAGAAGATAAAGCTAAGATTGCTAGCTTGGGACTCGATACTTACACCAAGATGCTCAAAGATGCAGATAGCGAAAATAAAGATGTGTCCAAACGCTATGAAAAATATGCTGAAGCACAGGCTTGGATGATTGACAATTCTCTGATTATGTCAGCTATGTCAAGTGGTGGAACAGCATCTGTAACCAAAGTAACGCCATTTACAAGAGGGTATTCACTGGTCGGCATCAAGGGTGACGGCAATAACTACAAGTATATGAAACTGCAAAAAGATACTGTGACAACCAAACAGTATGAAGAAGCCAAGGCCAAATGGGAGCAAGAAAGCAAAAAAGCAATCGAAAAAGCTCAAAAAGAAGCAGAAAATCATGTTAAATAAAGATGAGCGAGGTTCCGTAAGGGGCCTCGTTTTAACATCTATATAGTAAATTTATTGATGTAATTGTTTGCAAATCAAAAAGAATGTTTCGGAAAGAAGATGAAAACGCCTTACCTAAGTGGATTTACCCCACAAGTGTATTTTTTATGATATAATGAAATGAAATAAAAATTGATAATAGAGGTATATCGTGAGTAGATCTTCAAAGCGAGCTCGTCAGAGTAAAACAAAGATTATGATTAGTTGGGGGTTGCTAGCTATCTATGCAGTACTAGCAGTCTTTTTATTGTTTTTGATTTTCAAGTACAATATGTTAGCCTTCCGATATCTCAATATAGTAGTTACCGTCTTAATTGTGGCCTTAGCCATCTTGTGCTTCTTTTTAATTCGGTCCAGGAAAGTTAAAAATCTGACGCTGATTTTATTATTACTGGGTATTTTGATTAATGCTACTTCTCTCTTTGCTGTAGGGCAGTTCATTGGATTTACCAGTCGCCTGAATGCGACATCGAACTACTCAAATTATTCGATGAGTATTGCTGTGTTAGCAGATAATCCAATTGATAATATCAGTCAGGTAACCAGTGTAACGGGGCCGACTGGGACGGATAAGGATAATATCCAACAGTTGTTGAATGATCTGAAATCTACTCAAAACAAAGAACTGACAGTCGAAGAAAGCAGCTCCTATCTTGCTGCCTATAAGAGCTTGTTAGCTGGTGATACAAAGGCAATTATATTAAACAGTGTCTTTGAAAACATTATCGAATCAGAATATCCAGACTATGCTTCAAAGATTAAGAAAATTTATACCAAAGAATTGACTAAGAAGG
>CAJZLM010000018.1:0-10461 GCA_916050595.1 Streptococcus mitis
AACTCCTAAACAGTGGGTTAGGCGCTTTTCTGGCAGAATTTGACGCATTTTTTCAAGCAAGATATCACGAGAAAAGCCAAGGTAGTTTTCATAGGTCATTGATACAAACCTTCTTTCTTGATATAGTCCAAGACTGGTTTTGGCAACATAAAATTCGGAGTCCGGCCTTTGGCTACAAAATCACGCACCATACTAGAGGAGATGTCCATTAGGGGAACATCCACCCAGATCACCGGATAAGAAGTCCCTGCCTTATAGCGTGGTCGCTGTACCCCGACAAATTGCACAATCTCCACCAATTCATCAATGCGGTGCCATTTTGGTAAATAATCCACCATATCTGCACCAATGATGAAGTAATAATCTGTGTCTGGATCCCGTTCATTAAGCAAGAGCATGGTGTCGTAGGTATAGGAAATGCCCTTGCGCTCCAACTCAATGGTTTCAATGGCTAGGCCTTCAATCCCCTCAATCGCCAACTCAAGCATCTTGAGACGATGGTGTTCAGAGATGGTTTCTTTTTTATCTACGTGAGGAGGTTGGTATTCAGGCATGAGCAGAACCTGATCCAGTCCCAACTGTTGCCGTACTTGGTCCGCAACAATGAGATGGGCATTGTGAACAGGGTTAAAATTCCCCCCTAAAATCCCAACTTGTTTGCGTTTTTTCTCCTTGATTTCTGGCTCCAACTCTACCTTGGTAAAGGGAGTCAATAGTTCGATTGCCATAGGCTAGTCTCCTTTATTTCTCTGTAAAAACAGTTGTTTGGAGTATGGGGTTTAAATTTCTTTGACTTTTTTAGAAATCTTGCGATTTTCTTTCTTGCTGGATTGTTTAAACAAAATCAAGATGCGTCCGATTTTTTGGACTGTGTCCACACCGATTTCTTCTTCCAAAATTTCAGCTACTTCGTGGATATTTTCATCGGTGTTTTGCAAAAGAGTCACCTTGATCAATTCACGGGCGTCAAGTGCCTGACGGACGCTGGTTTTGATTTGGTCGTTGAGTCCATTTTTTCCGATTTGGATGATGGGTTTGAGGGTGTGTGCCTGGCTGTTGAGGAAGGCACGTTGTTTTGATGTTAATGACATAATTTTCTTCCTTGTTTTTTGATAGTTATTTTAGGTGGTGAGGGACGGTCGGAACTAATTTTCCAAAGATCTCATCTTTGAAAAATGGATTTCCTGACCTCACAATTGAACCTTGGTCTCAATTGTGCCCCTTGCCAATCTAACGATTGGCAAGACACCACGGCAATAACTATCTTTTTATGAGCTCACTTTGTTCGCTCAGCGATTTTATTATAACGATTCTTTTAAATAATTGCTTTTCGTGTGACGACGGCGACGCCTTCTGGTGCCCAGACGGCGACTTTGGCGGTGCCTGTTACGCGGATCCAGCCGAGTCCAGAGATGACTAGGTCTGTCTTGTCCTTGATGGTAAATACATGCTCAACCAGTTTAGGAAAATCTTCTTTTTCCTTACTATTTGGTGGTGTTAGAAGGGTTCCAAGATGCTTGTCGTAAAAGGCACTAGCGCCTTCAAGTTTGGTACGATGGAGTTTCAATTCGTTGTCAAAGAAGGCAGTAAATCCTTGTTTTTCTCCTGATATAAAGTCAAAACGTCCGAGACCTCCTAAAAACAGGGTTTGTTCAGGATTGAGCTGATAGGTTTTAGGCTTGATTTCCTTTTTAGGGCTGACATACTTGAGGTTTTTGGCCGTCAAGTAGTGGGCCATCTGGTGACGGTGGATGATTCCCGGCGTATCGTAGATATAAGAACCATCATCAAGCGGAATCTCGATCTTGTCCAAGGTTGTCCCTGGGAAGCGCGAAGTCGTAATGACATTCTGGTCACCCGTGATTTCTTGGATAATAGCATTGATAAGGGTTGATTTTCCAACGTTGGTTACCCCAACGACATAGACATCGCGGCCCTTACGGTAGTGTTCAATCTTGTCAATGACTTCCTTAATGGCATGTTTGTTTTGTGCCGAAGTTAGGACGACATCGACTGGACGAAGTCCTTCTTCGTGGGCACGTTCCATGAGCCACTGGCTAATCTTGCCTGGTTTAACAGACTTGGGCAAGATATCTTTTTTATTTCCCACCAAGAGGACATCATTGCCCGAGACAAAACGTGGCAAGCCTGGGATAACAGAGCCATTAAAATCAAAGATATCAATGACATTAACTACCAAGGCATCACTGTCTCCCACCTCGTGCAAGAGCTTGAGGAAATCATCGTCCGTCAACTGGACATCCGTGATTTCATTGTAGTGGCGGAGACGGAAACAGCGTTGGCAATAGACTTCGCCAGTCTCCAAACCTTTTTCGAGTGCCGACTGGGGAGTAAAACCAAGACCAGCCTTATCTGTCGTCTGAATGGTTGCTCCACAACCAATACAGAGAATTTCTTCCATAGTTAAATTCCTTTTTTATATGTAATCGGTCCGTACTTTTCAGTGATTTTTCGCTTCACACGGCGCTCACGAGCTCGGTTGATCTGCGTTTTGATCGAGTCATGTTGGACCAAGGGTTTGACTAAAATCGAGCGAATGCCTGCACGGTGGGCTGCTCGAATATCTGTCATGAGCTGGTCGCCAACCATGACCACTTCACTTTTCTCATAGTGGAATTCCTTCATGGCACGGTCAATCCCAAATGTGAAGGGCTTCAGAGCCCAATAAACGTAATCAATCCCAAACTTCTCAACTGCTCTTTGGACGCGTTTCTTAGTGTTATTTGAGACCACGATAATGCGAATGCCCGCATCCTGAAGATCATGTAACCATTGCTTCATCTCTGGCGTCCCGTCAGGGTTGTTCCAAGCAATGAGGGTATTATCCAAATCGACCAAAACAGCCTTGATTCCCTGCGCCTGCAGGCTTGGGACTGTCAGATCATAGACTGCTTCCACAGCAAAATCTGGCATGTAATTTTCAATCGCCATTCTGGCTCCTTCTCTTTTATTTTCTAGTAATTTTCTTCAGCCATTGAGATAAGGCTGCCCATAAAATCAAGCTAGCCATTAAGATATAAATCCAAGCATTTGGCTCTTCTGTAAATGGTAGAGGAACATTCATTCCGAAGAAACCTGTAATAACCGCAAGTACTGCTAGTAAGACGGAGATAATAGTCAAAATTGACAAACTATCATTCAAGTTATTGTTTAGGATGTTGTTGTAAGAAGCTGAGAGTTGTTGCAAGACTTGAGAAATCAAGTCTGTCATAGACACCAACTGATGGGCTTCAATCATGGCATCATCAAACTGCTCTCGTTCGACATCATTAAATCTCCGATAAAGAGCATGGCCCTGGATATGTTCCAAGAGGAGTCGATTTTGTTTTGCTGCTGCTGTCAAGTAAACCATACCTGTCTCCAAGTCAGAGAGGGCGAAGAGATTTTTCTTTGTTGTAGTTTGACGTAGCAAGGCACTAATTTCGTCCTTACTTTTATCCATCTCTTCAATGACAGGATAATAAGCGTTACTGATAATCTCTAAACCAGCAAAGAGAAACTTGTAAATAGAAAGCGACTCATGGCTATCCAGATAAGCTAACATCTGATCAATGACATAAGCATTCTTATGGTTGCTGATGGTAATCATTCGTTGTCTTTCGACGATAAAGGTCATGGGAATCGCTTCATAATATTCTTTGTCTTTTTCTAAATCAAGAACATTATAAATAAAGGTTACCGTTTCCGTTTCACGGTTATAATCCATATGAGCTCGTTCATTTCTATCCAGAGCATACTCAATGGTTTCCTTGTCCAATCCATAGATGTCAGAAAGATCTTCCATATTTTTAATCTTATCCACATCAAGGTCTATCCAGGTACAACCATTGCCCAACTGCTTTTCTAAAACCATCTTTTCTCCTTTATTAAACTCTTTCTATTGTACCACAAATTACTTAAAATAACAGGTCTAGTCTGTGCGTGAGAAATTGCTGACGACGGTGATATTCCGATTGGGAACGAAGTGCAGAACCTGATCTTCTCCTCTGAGTTGCGTTGTTCGAATGCCGACACTGACAACCTTGCCCGATACGGTAATAGGACCATTTGTCAAAACGACCTCATCTCCCACATCCAGTTGACGTTCAAAGAGGATGAAAAAGCCATTGATGACATCAGATAGAAAGCCTTGGGCTCCCATCCCAATAGCCACCCCAGCAATCCCAGCCCCTGCCAGCAAACTAGAAACTGGCAAACCTAAAATCGACAAAATGCAGTAAAGCAAAAAGAAATAAAGGGTATAATTAAACACATTTTCTAACAGACGTGAGATGGTTTTCTGACGCCCGATATCATGACGAGACATTTTTAAAGAAGGTTTAACAATTCTCTGCACCATGGTATGAAGTAGTTTCTTAGCTATATAGAATAGCAAAAATAGAAATAACAGAGAAATTAACTTGGTTAAGATATTCTCAATAATCGTTGTTATATCAAGCTTATTGAGGTAGGTTTGAATAAATTCTTGCATAGAAAACTCCTTTCATTTATTATACCATACTTTCACAAGTGATGAATCTCCATAAATATTCAAAAATAATAGCCAAAATAGACAGAAAATTCTTGATTTTAGCTCATATTTATACTATAATCATAAACATTACACAACAAAGGAGATTGTTATGAAAAAATTCATTCATGCTTGGAATAAGGCGAGTCTAATCAAACGAATTTTGATTGGCATGCTTATTGGAGGAACCCTAGGGCTGACACTTCCTAACATTTCAGGAATTGGTTTACTTGGAGATCTCTTTGTTGGTGGCCTCAAAGCCATCGCACCTATTCTAGTCTTTGCCCTCGTTGCCAATGCCCTTTCCCAACATCAAAAGGGTCAAGATAGCAACATGAAAACGGTTATCCTCCTTTACTTGGTGGGAACCTTTGCAGCGGCACTTGTTGCTGTCCTAGCAAGCTTCATCGTCCCTGTTGAGATTACCTTAAATAGTGCCAATACAGAAATCGCACCACCAGATGGAATTGGCCAGGTCCTCAGCAATCTCTTGCTCAAACTGGTTGACAATCCAGTCAATGCCCTCGTTACTGCTAACTACATCGGTATCTTATCTTGGGCAGTTGTTTTCGGGATTGCTATGAGAGAGGCCAGCAAAAATAGTAAAGAATTGCTGAAAACTATGGCTGATGTGACTTCTAAGATTGTCGAATGGATCATCAATCTAGCTCCATTTGGTATCCTTGGTCTTGTCTTCAAAACCATCTCTGATAAGGGAATCGGAAGCCTAGCTAACTACGGAATCTTGCTTGCCCTCTTGGTGACAACTATGTTCTTTGTCGCTCTGGTTGTCAATCCATTGATTGCCTTCCTCTTTATGAAGAGAAACCCTTATCCCCTCGTTTGGAAATGTTTGCGTGTCAGCGGTGTTACAGCCTTCTTCACTCGTAGTTCTGCGGCTAACATCCCTGTCAATATGAAACTTTGCCACGACCTCGGTCTGGATCCAGATACCTATTCTGTTTCTATCCCACTTGGTTCTACTATCAACATGGCAGGGGCAGCGATTACTATTAACGTTTTAACCCTTGCTGCAGTAAATACTCTTGGAATCCCTGTTGACTTTGCCACAGCCTTTGTCCTCAGTGTAGTAGCAGCAATCTCAGCCTGTGGTGCTTCTGGTATTGCCGGAGGATCCCTCCTTCTTATCCCAGTTGCTTGTAGCCTTTTTGGTATTTCTAACGATATTGCCATGCAAGTTGTCGGTGTTGGATTTGTGATTGGTGTCATTCAAGACTCATGTGAAACAGCCCTTAACTCTTCAACAGATGTCCTCTTTACTGCTGTTGCCGAATACGCAGCAGCCCGTAAAAAATAACTCATAAAGACAAGCCTGCTCAGGTCTTGTATTTTCCGCTTTTATTCTAACTTACTAGGAAATTCATATGTCTATTAGCCAACGTACGACCAAGCTCATCTTAGCTACCTGCCTTGCCTGTCTTCTTGCTTATTTTCTCAATCTCTCCTCAGCTGTCTCGGCTGGAATCATCGCCCTCTTAAGCCTATCCGATACCCGTAGAAGTACCTTAAAACTGGCCCGCAATCGGCTCTTTTCCATGCTTCTAGCTCTTGCTATTGGCGTTTTGGCTTTTCACTTGAGCGGATTTCATATCTGGAGCCTCGGCCTCTATCTGGCCCTCTATGTGCCTCTAGCCTACAAGATGGGCTGGGAAATTGGCATCACACCAAGTAGCGTTTTGGTTAGCCATCTCTTGGTACAAGAGTCAACCTCTCCAGACCTCCTAGTCAATGAATTTCTTCTCTTTGCTATCGGTACAGGATTTGCCTTACTTGTCAATCTCTACATGCCTTCACGAGAAGAGGAAATTCATCACTACCACACATTGGTAGAAGAAAAGTTAAAAGATATTCTCCAGCGCTTCAAATATTATTTATCCAGAGGGGATGGACGCAACCGAGCACAGCTGGTAGATGAATTAGACACCCTTTTGGAAGAATCCCTCAGACTGGTCTATTTGGATCATTCTGACCACCTCTTTCACCAGACTGACTACCATATCCACTATTTTGAGATGAGACAGCGACAAAGCCGTATCCTGCGAAATATGGCCCAGCAAATCAATACCTGTCACCTAGCTGCCAGTGAGAGCCTGATTTTGGCCCAACTCTTTTCAAAAATTGCTGGACAACTGAGCCAGACCAATCCTGCTTCTGATTTGCTAGATGAAATCGAACGCTATCTGGAAGTCTTCCGCAACCGCAGTCTGCCCAAGACAAGAGAAGAATTTGAAACCCGCGCCACGCTCCTCCAACTCCTACGTGAAGCCAAAACCTTCATCCAAGTAAAAGTTGACTTTTACCAAAAATATGGACAGTAAAAAAGAAAACTTCAGACCAATCACAAAAGGTGAATATCTGAAGTTTTCTTTTATTTATAAGTGATTACCATAAAGGTTAATAGTAAAACGAATAAGGCCAAACTCACCAATAAAGTAAGCACCTTGACCAAGGTGTTACTCTGCCAATAGCTTGGTTTACCAATATTACTGGTAGCATCCATGGAAAATAGTTGATTTTGACGGGGTTGTATGGTTACCAATACAATCAAAGCAAGAGATAGGATAATAGCTAAAACAATCAGTATTTCAATCATAGATCTACCTCAAAATTCCCAACAAAGTAAAGAGTAAACCAATCAGAATCATTAAACCCAGTAAGAGTGAAAAAATCTTACTAATCTTTTCCCCTCGGGTTTCTTTTTCCTTCTTGATAGGTTTTTGTTTCAACTCCTCCATGCGACCTTCAACGTCTTTGTAAAATAAATCTTCGTCTGACATGTTAGCCTCCTAAAACAGTTTGCATGGTTTCCTGATATCGCACCAAGTCAACATAGTTGGCATGTCGGCCTTGTTTGCCGAGTGCCTGACGCATTTGCTCAACATCTGAGAGGGCCAGTTTAATGGTCTCAACCAAAGCAGAAACTTCACTACTCTCAAATAGATGATCAGGAGCGATATAGAGTCTATTGTGTACCGTTTGGTTAAATCCAAGAATTAAGAGATTGTGCTCAAAGGCCTGACGCACCGCCTGCAACAACTCATTGCTGTGATTGATATCTAAATAAATATCCGACAGTTGATACAGCTCCTGAATCTTCTGTGGACTAGCATTCTGGTAAAGGACCACATTAGGATAGCGAAGCATGTCTAATAACTTAGAAGACATCTCTGTTACCGCCGCGATGCGGAAAGTGACATCAGGCAAGGCTTCTACGATTGCTTCCACTTGCTCAATCTGATCTGAATTAGTCAAGATTAAGGCATCTCTTCGAAGGAAATTATCACGTTTGAACTGATAATGGTAACCCAAATGCACAAACTGATCATGGTATTTCTCGTCAGTTAACTCTAAAGCGCGCTCATAAGTCGCCTTATTTGGAATGATGATTTTCTTAGTACGCACATCATCACTTTCCAAAATCAACTGCATATTGCCTGGAATGGCATCATAGAGAGGTTCCTGCCAAACCAAAACATCTGAGCCAGACTTATCTGGATGATGGAAAGAAACCAAGAAAGGAGTCGCTAGAGTATTAAAAACAATCTGATGCTTATCTAGCCCCAAATATTGCAAAAAGAAGGTGATAAATTCTACTCGATTAGCAAAGTAACGCATGGATTGATCAGGTAAGGTCAATAAGATATCACCTGTCACATGGTTTTCCAGTAAAACTTCCTGACCATTGACATCTTGGTAAACCGTCATGATCGGCTCACTATCAGCACTATAGGTCGTTGTCGCAAAGCAAGCACCAAAACGATTATAATGTTCAACCTGGCGTACTCTTCCTTCCAAGTCTTTCCAATCTATTTGTTTAACCAATCGAGCCTGCATTCCCTCAGCATAATGAATAACGGCTCTCTCCTGTGTCATATCTTCAATACGAGCAGACTGATTATTTCCTGAAATTTCCCAAAAAGCTGGGACAGGAACTTGGTTAAAATAGAGAGGTTTTCCCTTTTCATATCCTAGATAATAAGTAAAAGGAGATACTAGACCTTCAGGCAGAAAACCATCTGCATCGATGACTACTCCAAGTTGAGACAGTCCAGTAGCCACGAGACTTTCATGTAAATCTCGACTTTCCTGACTATAACGATCATAAAGTTCAATCATGGAGCACCTCCTCTACTGTTTTTTTCCACTTTTCTAAAATTTCTTCGGTTAAGAAGCTTTCTGCAATCTGGTAAGAATGGGCACGCATATCCGCCAAACGATTTTCTTGATACAGTTGACAAATCTTAGCTGCATAAGCTTGCTTGATTTGATCCTCCACATGGTCAGATGAAATTGGAATCAGATAACCATTTTGCCCATCCTCTATAAAAGTCTGATTCCCATAAGGCACATCAAAACCAATTAGAGGAAGGCCTGAACCAATAGCTTCCATCAAGGTCAAACCAAATCCTTCACTGGTAGAAGCCGTCAAATAGACCTCATACTGACTATAAATCTGCGAAAGTTCGGCATGTCCTTTGAGTTGGATATAATCCTCAGCCTGATGAGTTGCAATAATTTCTCTAAGCAGAGAATCTTCTCCACCGCTACCATAGATATCAAAGGTTAATTCAGGGATTTCCTTGCGCGCCTCAATGACTGCCTTGACTAACCAATCAATGTGTTTTTCTTTGGCAAGACGTGAAGCGGTAATCAAAGAAAATGGCTTACGTCCCTGACTTGACTCGGTCAAGGAATCAATACTACCTACAGGAATGGTAACAACCTTTGGTCGGTGATGTGTATATTTAGCAAATTGCTCTTGCAACACTTCATTCTGTCTATCAGTTGATACGATAAAGAAATCAACCTTATCTGCATTGGTAAACTGATAGTCATAATAGTTGTTCCAAAGGATATAGTCCTCATTTGTAGCATTTTCACTATAATGTTCCGCATGGACAACTACCGCTAGATGCGCTACCTGCGCTTCCTCAAACACAACCTGACCAATGCCTGTCTCCCTATCAAGAATGACCAAATCAGACTTGTTCAAATTCAAGGATTTCATAAAAGCACGCATGAAAGCTTGCTTTCCATAGAAAATCTTATCCTTAAAACGATAAACTTCTTCCTTGCCTTGATTCATCAAGATATCATAGGCTGGAGTCCCGTTTTCATTGTAAAAAGTTCGTTGGTATAGGACTGCAACATTGTCCTTGGGAGCAAAGTATTCGCTACAATAACACGTATAAGAAAAGTAATCCTTACGAATCAGTTTTCCTTTAAAGACATACTCTGCATGTTGAACCAAGTCCTTACTCTCATCCACCAAATAACAGGTGACAAACTTATCTTGATCAGAAAAGAAGACACGCAAAACCTTGCCATTTTTTTCTCTGTGACTTTCTTCACCACCGAAATAAGCCAAAACATCATCCACTGTCACGCTAGCCGGTGCAATCTTGATGTCTGTAAAATGATTATAAAGCCAGATTACTTGATCATCATCAAAACCAATATTGGCTGTTAAGTGCTGAATATTATCAGCTAAAATCATATCTGTAAAGATAAACTTAGAGGACAGATTTAATTTCCGAAAAACACCAGCACGGTAGGCTTGGGCGTATTCAACACCACTACTAGCCCATCCAAGTCCTAAATTTATATTGTAAATTGTCATATTTTCCTCTTTTTATGGGAAATGAGTCATAATCTCACCCTTAGGAGTAACTTCAACCAAGCCCATCAGGAGATTACGAACCATATCCGCACGAATTTGTTCTTTCATGGTTTCAAAGCCTGCATAGGCCTCTTGATAGTATTCTACAATCGGATTTTTCTGAGCAGCAGGCTGATATCCTATCGCCATAGTCAATTGCTGAAGATAGTCTACCTGTTCTACCCAATTATCATCAATAGCCTTGAGCAAAGAAAGTCGTAAAAACTGCTCATACAAGTCATGTTGATCA
>CAJZLM010000019.1:0-10374 GCA_916050595.1 Streptococcus mitis
CAGCATATAGTCAACCAGAAGACTACCTCCAGCGATTAAGCCAAGTTGGGGAGATAGATTTTCTCGAGTAACCATATAGGCCCCTCCCCCTTGAGGGTAGGCATGGATGATTTGACGGTAGGAGACGGTCAGGCTAGCTAGGAGCAGGAGGACAAAGAAGCCGATAGGAAGGCTCCACCATATAGCTAGAGGAGAAAGACTAGCCAAGACCAGGACTACTTGCTCAGGCCCATAGGCAATGGAAGATAGAGCGTCGCTTGACAACATGGCTAGTGCCTGCATTTTTCCCAGTAGTCCCCCTTCGCCTTCGGTTAAGGACTTAAGAGGACGACCGATAAAGGTCTGTTTTAATTTTGTAAACATGGTATTTTCCTTTTCTGAAAATTTCAATAAGTGCTATTATACTGCTTTGGAAAAATAGCGTCAAGAGACGACGATGGATTTTAGAATATTTTTTACAGATGAGGAGAGAGGGCAGTTTTTTGGTATAATAGAAGATAGAAAACGAGGTTAGAAGAGATGATTTTTGATACACATACACACTTGAATGTAGAAGAATTTGCAGGTCATGAGGCAGAAGAAATTGCCTTGGCTGCTGAGATGGGTGTGACACAGATGAATATTGTTGGTTTTGATAAACCGACGATTGAGCGTGCCCTAGAGTTGGTAGATGAGTATGACCAGCTCTATGCGACAATCGGTTGGCATCCGACAGAAGCTGGAACTTACAAAGAGGAGATTGAAGCCTACCTGCTTGAAAAGCTTAAACATCCCAAGGTGGTTGCCTTGGGTGAAATTGGCTTGGATTATCATTGGATGACAGCGCCAAAAGAGGTGCAGGAGCAGGTTTTTCGCCGTCAGATTAAGTTATCTAAGGACTTGGATTTACCTTTTGTAGTTCATACCCGTGATGCGTTGGAAGATACCTATGAGATTATCAAGAGCGAGGGCGTTGGTCCTCGAGGTGGTATCATGCATTCATTTTCAGGGACGCTTGAGTGGGCAGAGAAGTTTGTCGAGCTTGGTATGATCATCTCCTTCTCAGGAGTGGTGACTTTTAAGAAAGCAACTGACATCCAAGAAGCAGCTAGAGAACTTCCTTTGGACAAGATTTTGGTGGAGACAGATGCGCCTTACTTGGCTCCTGTTCCTAAACGGGGTCGCGAAAACAAAACAGCCTACACTCGCTATGTAGTGGACTTTATCGCTGACTTGCGTGGCATGACGGCAGAAGAGTTAGCGGCGATAACAACTGCAAATGCAGAACGAATTTTTGGATTGGACAGCAAGTAATGAAAGAAAAAATATCCCAAGTTATCGTGGTAGAAGGCCGCGATGATACGGCCAATCTCAAACGTTACTTCGATGTAGAGACCTATGAAACCCGAGGTTCTGCCATTAATGATCAGGATATAGAGCGGATTCAGCGCTTGCACCAACGTCATGGAGTCATTGTCTTTACAGACCCAGATTTTAATGGGGAGCGGATTCGTCGCATGATTATGACTGCCATTCCAACAGTTCAGCATGCTTTCCTCAAACGCGATGAAGCTGTTCCTAAGTCCAAGACCAAGGGGCGGTCTCTAGGGATTGAGCATGCCAGCTATGAAGACCTGAAAACGGCTCTAGCTCAGGTGACAGAACAATTTGAACATGAGAGTCAGTTTGACATCAGTCGTAGCGACTTGATTCGCCTTGGTTTTCTAGCAGGAGCAGATAGCCGTAAGCGACGAGAATATCTAGGAGAGGCTCTCCGAATCGGCTATTCCAACGGCAAGCAACTCCTCAAACGCCTAGAGTTATTTGGGGTCTCCTTGGCAGAAGTGGAAGAAGCTATGAAATCTTATGAGAACAGCTAAGCAGACCCCAAATGTAAGGGGAATGTGTTACAATAGAAGTAAGTAGATTTATGTCAGTGGCTTCACTTTGATAATATTTAAATAGATGTTTACAAGGAAAGAGTGAAATGAAAATACGAGTTGATAGAGAATCTATCTGCATGGGGGATGATGTATTACCTCATGAGGTAGAATTTGAAGTTCCAGGAGACATGACGGTGAAAGATTTTTTTGATTTTCTAGAAATAGAGCGTTATCTACCTTCTGTCCAAGGGAATAATGTTGCTTGGGAACTTCGTAATCGAAACGGGGAACACGGAGCTTATTTTACCAAAACACGAGAAATCATTCATCCAGATGCACTCCTAAAAGAGATGGTGGAAGGATTTGATGGAACCCCCTTATTTGTTTTGCTCTATTATTATACTCCAGAAGCTTACTATATTAGAAAAGAGAATAAATGAGAATTGCAGATTATAGCGTGACCAAGGCAGTGCTGGAGCGTCACGGTTTTACCTTTAAAAAGTCCTTCGGGCAAAATTTCTTGACGGATACCAATATCCTACAAAAAATCGTGGATACGGCTGAGATTGATGACCAGGTCAATGTCATCGAAATCGGGCCAGGGATTGGTGCCTTGACGGAGTTTCTGGCTGAGCGTGCAGCAGAAGTTATGGCCTTTGAGATCGACCATCGTTTGGTACCGATTTTGGCAGATACCTTGCGTGATTTTGACAATGTGACCGTAGTCAACGAGGACATTCTCAAGGTCGATTTGGCGCAGCATATCCAGAATTTTAAAAATCCTGATCTGCCCATCAAGGTCGTAGCAAACCTTCCTTACTACATCACAACGCCTATTCTCATGCACTTGATTGAAAGTGGCATTCCGTTTAGTGAGTTTGTGGTTATGATGCAGAAAGAAGTGGCAGACCGCATCTCCGCTCAACCGAATACCAAGGCTTATGGTAGCTTGTCGATTGCGGTTCAGTACTACATGACTGCCAAGGTTGCCTTCATCGTGCCTCGTACGGTCTTTGTGCCAGCGCCAAATGTGGACTCAGCCATCTTGAAAATGGTGCGCCGTCCAGAGCCGGCTGTAGCAGTGGAAGACGAGAACTTCTTCTTTAAGGTTTCCAAGGCTAGTTTTACCCATCGCCGCAAGACCTTATGGAATAACTTGACAGGTTACTTTGGTAAGACTGAAGAGGTCAAGGACAAGCTGACCAAGGCTTTGGACCAAGCAGGCTTGTCACCAAGTGTGCGTGGGGAAGCTCTCAGCTTGGCAGAATTTGCCAGTCTAGCAGATGCACTTAAAGGGCAAGGACTCTAAGATGCAGGGACAAATCATTAAAGCCTTGGCTGGGTTCTATTATGTAGAGAGTGATGGCCAGGTCTATCAAACACGCGCGCGTGGGAATTTCCGTAAAAAAGGTCATACACCCTATGTTGGGGACTGGGTAGATTTTTCTGCCGAGGAAAATTCAGAGGGCTATATCCTCAAGATTCACGAACGGAAAAACAGTCTGGTTCGTCCGCCTATTGTCAATATTGACCAAGCTGTGGTAATCATGTCCGTCAAGGAACCTGATTTTAACAGCAATTTGCTGGATCGGTTCTTGGTTCTTTTGGAGCACAAGGGCATTCATCCTATCGTTTATATTTCTAAAATGGACTTGCTGGAAGATAGGGAAGAATTAAGTTTTTACCAGCAGACCTATGGTGACATTGGCTATGATTTTGTGACCAGTAAAGAGGAACTCCTGCCCTTGTTGACAGGAAAGGTTACGGTCTTTATGGGCCAGACGGGTGTTGGAAAATCAACTCTCCTCAATAAAATTGCACCGGACCTCAATCTTGAAACAGGAGAAATCTCAGACAGTCTAGGTCGTGGTCGCCATACTACTCGAGCTGTTAGTTTTTACAACCTCAATGGGGGTAAAATTGCAGACACGCCAGGATTCTCATCACTGGATTATGAAGTGTCAACGGCTGAAGACCTCAATCAGGCTTTTCCAGAGCTTGCTAGTGTCAGCCGAGACTGTAAATTCCGCACTTGTACCCATACTCATGAACCATCTTGCGCAGTTAAGCCGGCTGTTGAAGAAGGTGCCATTGCCACCTTCCGTTTTGACAACTACCTGCAATTCCTTAGCGAAATTGAAAATCGCAGAGAAACCTATAAAAAAGTCAGCAAAAAAATTCCAAAATAAGGAGAAACCTATGTCTCAATACAAGATTGCTCCGTCAATTCTGGCAGCAGATTATGCCAACTTTGAACGTGAAATCAAACGCCTAGAAGCAACTGGGGCAGAATATGCCCATATCGATATCATGGATGGTCACTTTGTGCCACAAATTAGTTTTGGTGCAGGTGTGGTCGAAGCTCTTCGCCCTCATAGTAAGATGGTCTTTGATTGCCACTTGATGGTGTCAAACCCTGAGCATCATTTAGAAGATTTTGCGCGTGCAGGGGCAGATATCATCAGCATCCATGTTGAAGCAACGCCTCATATCCACGGAGCCCTCCAAAAGATTCGTTCGCTCGGTGTCAAACCTTCGGTTGTCATTAACCCTGGTACGCCTGTTGAGGCCATTAAGCACGTTCTTCACCTAGTTGACCAAGTCTTAGTCATGACAGTAAACCCTGGCTTCGGTGGGCAAGCTTTTCTACCTGAAACCATGGATAAGGTTCGTGAGTTGGTTGCCCTTCGTGAGAAAAAAGGATTGAACTTTGAAATCGAAGTCGATGGCGGAATTGATGATCGAACCATTGCTCAGGCTAAAGAAGCTGGTGCGACCGTTTTTGTAGCAGGTTCCTATGTCTTTAAGGGAGATGTCAATGAGCGAGTACAAACTCTCAGAAAACAACTGGACTAGGGTTGCCGTTTTTGCAGGCGGAGACCGCGGTCACTACCGGACGGATTTTGATTGCTTTGTCGGTGTGGATCGGGGCTCGCTCTGGGTCTTGGAGGAAAAACTTCCTCTTACTCTAGCAGTTGGAGATTTTGATTCTGTAACTGCAGAAGAGCGACAGGTGATTCAAAAACGAGCTCAGCATTTTGTCCAAGCCCAGCCGGAAAAAGATGACACAGATCTGGAATTGGCTCTCTTAACCATCTTTGAGCAAAATCCTCAGGCCCAGATCACTATTTTCGGTGCGTTGGGTGGCCGTATCGACCATATGCTGGCCAATGTCTTTCTGCCTAGCAATCCTAAGTTGGCACCCTTTATGCGCCAGATAGCGATTGAGGATGGGCAAAATTTGATTGCCTATTGTCCAGAAGGGACCAGTCAGTTAGAACCTCGTTTAGACTATGACTATCTAGCCTTTATGCCAGTTCGGGATAGCCAGCTGACTATTCTCGGTGCTAAGTATGAGTTGACTGAGGAAAATTTTTTCTTTAAAAAAGTGTACGCTTCTAACGAATATATAGATAGGGAAGTTTCGGTGACTTGCCCAGATGGCTATGTGGTTGTACTGCATAGCAAGGACAGGAGGTAGGATGGAAAGTTTACTTGTTCTATTATTGATTGCCAACCTTGCTGGCCTCTTTCTGATTTGGCAAAGGCAGGATAAGCAGGAGAAACACCTAAGCAAGAGCTTGGAGGATCAGGCAGATCACTTGTCAGACCAGTTGGATTACCGCTTTGAACAAGCAAGACAAGCCAGCCAGTTAGATCAAAAAGATTTGGAAGTGGCTGTCAGTGACCGTTTGCAAGAAGTGAGAATCGAATTGCATCAAGGCCTGACTCAAGTTCGTCAAGAAATGACAGATAATCTCCTCCAAACCAGAGATAAGACCGACCAACGACTTCAAGCCTTGCAGGAATCAAATGAGCAACGTTTGGAACAAATGCGCCAAACAGTCGAGGAAAAACTAGAAAAGACCTTGCAGACACGCTTGCAGGCTTCCTTTGAGACAGTTTCCAAGCAATTGGAGTCTGTCAATCGTGGTCTTGGAGAAATGCAGACTGTTGCCCGCGATGTCGGCGCCCTTAATAAGGTTCTCTCAGGAACCAAGACGAGAGGTATTCTGGGTGAATTGCAACTGGGGCAAATCATCGAAGACATCATGACACCTGCCCAGTACGAAAGAGAATTTGCAACGGTTGAAAACTCCAGTGAACGAGTTGAGTATGCCATCAAGTTACCCGGACAAGGCGACCAAGAGTACGTCTATCTACCAATTGACTCTAAGTTTCCACTGGCAGATTATTACCGCTTAGAAGAAGCCTATGAAGCAGGTGACAAGGATGAGATTGAACGCTGTCGTAAGTCGCTCCTAGCCAGCGTCAAGCGCTTTGCCAAGGATATCAAGAGCAAGTACATAGCACCACCTCGGACGACAAATTTTGGAGTTTTGTTTGTTCCGACAGAAGGTCTCTACTCAGAAATCGTCCGCAATCCGGTCTTCTTTGATGATTTGAGACGGGAGGAGCAGATTATTGTTGCAGGTCCAAGTACCCTATCAGCCCTCCTCAATTCCCTATCAGTTGGCTTCAAGACTCTCAATATCCAAAAGAGTGCCGACCATATCAGCAAGACTCTTGCTAGCGTTAAGACCGAGTTTGGCAAGTTTGGTGGCATTCTGGTCAAGGCACAAAAGCATCTCCAACATGCCTCTGGCAATATTGATGAACTATTAAACCGTCGTACCACAGCTATCGAGCGGACGCTCCGTCACATTGAGTTGTCAGAAGGTGAGCCTGCGCTTGATCTACTCCATTTCCAAGAAGATGAGGAAGAATATGAAGATTAGTCACATGAAAAAAGATGAGCTATTTGAAGGCTTTTACCTAATCAAGTCAGCTGACCTGAGGCAAACTCGAGCTGGGAAAAATTACCTAGCTTTTACCTTTCAAGATGATAGTGGCGAGATTGAAGGGAAACTCTGGGATGCCCAACCTCATAACGTTGAGGCCTTTACCGCAGGTAAGGTTGTCCACATGAAAGGACGCCGAGAAGTTTATAACAACACCCCTCAAGTCAATCAAATTACCCTTCGCCTGCCTCAACCTGGTGAACCCAATGACCCAGCTGATTTCAAGGTCAAGTCGCCAGTTGATGTCAAGGAAATCCGTGACTACATGTCGCAAATGATTTTTAAAATTGAAAATCCTGTCTGGCAACGAATTGTCCGAAAGCTCTACACCAAGTATGATAAGGAATTCTACTCCTATCCAGCTGCCAAGACTAATCACCATGCCTTTGAAACGGGTTTGGCCTATCATACGGCGACCATGGTGCGTTTGGCAGATGCTATTAGCGAAGTTTATCCTCAGCTCAATAAGAGCCTGCTCTATGCGGGGATTATGCTGCATGACTTGGCTAAGGTCATCGAGTTGACGGGACCAGACCAGACCGAGTACACAGTGCGAGGCAATCTTCTTGGGCATATTGCTTTGATTGATAGCGAAATTACCAAGACAGTTATGGAACTCGGTATCGATGATACCAAGGAAGAAGTCGTTCTGCTTCGTCACGTCATCCTTAGTCACCACGGCTTGCTTGAGTATGGAAGTCCAGTCCGTCCACGCATTATGGAAGCAGAGATTATCCATATGATTGACAATCTGGATGCAAGCATGATGATGATGTCAACTGCTCTTGCTTTGGTGGATAAAGGAGAGATGACCAATAAAATCTTCGCTATGGACAATCGTTCCTTCTATAAACCAGATTTAGATTAATAATTTAAGAAAAACGAGCATTTTTTACGCAATAATGTTCGTTTTTTATGTGAATGTGGTATAATGGATAAAATATCAAAATTAAATGGAATAGGAAATAGAAATGAAATTAAGAAGAAGTGATCGGATGGTTGTCATTTCCAACTATTTGATTAATAATCCTTATAAACTAACTAGTCTCAATACTTTTGCTGAAAAGTATGAATCTGCTAAATCATCCATCTCAGAAGATATCGTGATTATCAAACGTGCCTTTGAGGAAATTGAAATCGGTCATATCCAGACAGTAACTGGTGCTGGTGGTGGTGTCATTTTCACACCATCAATCTCAAGCCATGATGCCAAGGAAATGGTTGAGGACTTGCGTGCCAAGTTGTCAGAAAGTGACCGTATCTTGCCAGGTGGTTACATCTACCTGTCCGATTTGCTTAGCACACCAGCTATCTTGAAAAATATTGGTCGCATTATTGCCAAGAGCTTTATGGACCAAAAAATTGATGCGGTTATGACAGTAGCGACTAAGGGTGTTCCACTTGCAAATGCAGTTGCCAATGTCCTCAATGTTCCTTTTGTTATTGTGCGCCGTGACCTGAAAATTACCGAAGGTTCAACTGTCAGCGTCAACTATGTATCCGGTTCAAGTGGTGACCGTATCGAGAAAATGTTCCTTTCAAAACGTAGTCTCAAGGCAGGCAGCCGTGTCTTGATTGTGGATGACTTCTTGAAAGGTGGCGGAACTGTCAATGGGATGATCAGCCTCTTGCGTGAGTTTGATTCAGAATTGGCAGGTGTAGCGGTCTTTGCGGATAATGCTCAAGAAGAACGCGAAAAGCAGTTTGACTACAAGTCACTCTTGAAGGTAACCAATATTGATGTCAAGAACCAAGCCATCGATGTTGAGGTTGGCAATATCTTTGACGAAGATAAATAAGAGATAGAACTAAAGGTTGGAACGATTGTCCCAGCCTTTCTTTGCAAATAGAATAGAAGGAAACTTATGAAAACACCATTTATCAATAAAGAAGACTTGGAAAAGATTGTTGCCGAGTTCCCGACTCCCTTTCACTTGTATGATGAGAAGGGAATTCGTGAGAAGGCAAGAGCCGTCAACCAAGCCTTTTCGTGGAACAAGGGCTTTAAGGAATATTTTGCAGTTAAGGCTACTCCAACCCCAGTTATTTTGAAAATTCTCCAAGAGGAAGGCTGTGGCGTGGACTGCTCTAGTTATGTGGAGCTTTTGATGAGTCATAAATTGAATTTCCCTGGTTCTGAGATCATGTTCTCTTCAAATAACACGCCAGATAAGGAATATGCCTATGCGCGTGAATTGGGTGCGACCATTAACTTGGATGCCTTTGAAGATATTGAACATCTGGAGCGAGCAGCAGGCATTCCAGAAATCATCTCTTGTCGTTACAATCCTGGAGGCGTTTTTGAACTGGGGACAGACATCATGGACAATCCTGGAGAAGCCAAGTTTGGCATGACCAAGGATCAGCTCTTTGAAGCTTTTGCCATCTTGAAGGAAAAAGGAGCCAAGACTTTTGGGATTCACTCCTTCCTAGCGTCCAATACCGTGACCCATCTCTATTATCCAGAGTTGGCTCGTCAGCTTTTTGAATTGGCTGTTGAAATCAAGGAAAAGTTGGGCATTTCGCTAGACTTTATCAATCTTTCTGGCGGTATTGGTGTCAACTATCGTCCAGACCAGGAGCCGAACGATATCGCCTTGATTGGTGAGGGAGTTCGTAAGGTGTATGAAGAGGTCCTTACGCCAGCAGGTCTTGGTCAGGTCAAGATTTTCACTGAATTGGGTCGTTTTATGTTGGCACCTCATGGGGCTCTAGTCACAAGAGTCACTCATAAGAAGAAAACCTACCGTACCTATCTAGGTGTGGATGCATCAGCAGTCAACCTCATGCGTCCAGCTATGTACGGAGCTTATCATCATATTACTAACGTGACCCATCCAGATGGACCAGCTGAAGTGGTAGATGTGGTTGGTTCACTCTGTGAAAACAATGATAAATTTGCAGTGAATCGCGAACTGCCTCATACAGAAATCGGTGATTTGCTGGTAATTCATGATACAGGTGCCCACGGATTTTCAATGGGATACCAGTACAACGCCAAACTTCGTTCTGCGGAAATCCTCTATACCGAAGAAGGTAAAGCCCGTCAAATCCGCCGTGCAGAGCGCCCTGAGGACTATTTTGCAACCTTGTATGGTTTTGATTTTGAAGAATAAAATGATAAGTAATTGAAAATGAAATTGAAAAACAGATTGCTTTCTAAAAAATAGGCAAAAATCTTGTTTTTCCTTCAAGTCGTGATATAATAAAACTATAAAACGTTTTCAAGGAAGGTAACGATATGTCTGAAGAAACAATTGACTATGGACAAGTGACAGGAATGGTGCATTCGACAGAGAGTTTTGGGGCGGTAGATGGCCCTGGAATTCGTTTTATTGTCTTTTTGCAAGGCTGTCAGATGCGTTGCCAATACTGCCATAACCCTGATACTTGGGCTATGGAAACCAATAAATCTCGTGTACGAACAGTAGATGATGTCTTGGAAGAAGCGCTTCGCTATCGTGGTTTCTGGGGAGACAAGGGAGGTATCACAGTCAGTGGAGGAGAAGCTCTTCTCCAAATCGATTTCTTGATTGCCCTCTTTACAAAGGCAAAAGAAAAAGGAATCCACTGTACCTTGGATACCTGTGCCCTTCCGTTCCGTAATAAACCACGTTATCTCGAAAAGTTTAATAAACTCATGGCGGTGACAGACTTGGTTCTCCTGGATATCAAGGAGATCAACGAAGAACAGCACAAGATTGTCACAA
>CAJZLM010000020.1:0-10229 GCA_916050595.1 Streptococcus mitis
TCAAGATTATCCCAACCTCTGGGCTCTGCAGTTTTTATGCAGAAGAAGGTGGACTCCTCATGGGATATGAAATTGACTAATAAATCAAACAGGAGATGACTTATCATCTCTTGTTTTTTTATGGTACAATACTTTTATGAAACATTTTGACACTATTGTAATCGGGGGAGGACCTGCTGGTATGATGGCTACGATTTCCAGTAGCTTTTATGGACAGAAAACCCTCCTTATCGAAAAAAATCGGAAACTTGGAAAAAAATTAGCTGGGACTGGTGGTGGACGTTGCAATGTGACCAACAATGGTAGCTTGGACGACCTGCTAGCTGGCATCCCTGGAAATGGGCGCTTTCTCTACAGTGTCTTCTCCCAATTTGATAACCATGATATCATTAACTTTTTTACGGAAAATGGGGTTAAACTTAAAGTCGAAGACCACGGGCGCGTCTTTCCTGCTAGTGACAAGTCTCGAACCATTATCGATGCCTTGGAAAAGAAAATCACTGAGCTAGGTGGTCAAGTTGCTACTCAAACCGAGATTGTTTCGGTTAAAAAGATAGACGACCAGTTTGTCCTTAAGTCCGCAGACCAAACCTTCACTTGTGATAAACTCATTGTCACAACTGGTGGGAAATCCTATCCCTCTACTGGTTCGACTGGTTTTGGTCACGAGATTGCCCGTCATTTTAAGCATACCATTACCGATCTTGAAGCCGCTGAAAGTCCTTTGTTGACAGATTTTCCACACAAGGCCTTGCAAGGAATTTCATTGGACGATGTGACCCTAAGCTATGGTAAGCATGTCATCACTCACGATTTGCTCTTTACCCACTTTGGTTTGTCAGGCCCTGCTGCTCTGCGTATGTCCAGCTTTGTCAAGGGCGGAGAGGTTCTCTCACTGGATGTTCTACCTCAACTTTCTGAGAAAGACTTGGCTACATTTCTAGAAGAAAATCGGGAAAAATCTCTAAAAAATGCCTTAAAAACTTTACTTCCAGAACGCTTGGCAGAATTTTTTGTGCCAGGCTATCCTGACAAAGTCAAACAACTGACTGAAAAGGAACGCGAACAACTTGTCCAGTCTATCAAGGGACTTAAAATTCCTGTAACTGGTAAAATGTCCCTTGCCAAGTCCTTTGTTACCAAAGGGGGCGTCAGTCTCAAGGAAATCAATCCCAAAACTCTAGAAAGTAAGCTGGTACCTGGACTCCACTTTGCTGGCGAGGTACTGGATATCAATGCCCACACGGGTGGGTTTAACATCACTTCTGCCCTCTGTACTGGTTGGGTGGCGGGATCAAACCCAATCTAAATCTGAATTATTTAATGGCTAAATCAGCCCCAAAAGAAAGGAAGTCCTTTGGAACATATTATCTTGTTAAGGGGAGTTACTCCTAATGGAAAAAATGCTATCCCTAAAATGTCTTATCTAGTAGATATCTTAACAGAAGCCGGTTTTCAACAAGTTCGAACCTATATTCAAAGTGGGAATATCATTCTTGAAAGTGATTTAGATTTAGAAGAAATACGAGAATGTGTTCATACTCTGATAAAGGAAAAAATTGGGGCCGACTTAAAAATGGTTATCAAGAACAAAAGTGATTTTAAAAAAATTGTCCAAGAAAACCCGTTTGGAGAACACTATCTTTATGACCGTATACATGTGATTTTTTATCAAGAATCTATTCAAAGTCTCCCTTTAGAAAAATTGAAAATTGATTACGGTGAAGAAGAAATTTGTATCGGTAACCATTGTCTTTACCTCTATCTCCCTAGAACTGCAAAACGAAAAAAGCTCAGTACCAACTATCTTGAAAAGCTTTTTAATGTAGATTTGACCATGCGAAAACTAAATGTAGTAGAAAAATTATTAAGCAAGTAGTGCTTGAATTTAGTAAAAATCGGAAGAATACTCCTCCGATTTTATTTTGTCTGAGTTTGGACATAATGAGCAATCACATCTGATGTGTACTGGGCTGTTCCAGGTCCAAATTTGTCAATGTTTTCCTTAAACTCTGGGTTATAAACGTAGCCTTTACCGATATGACCGAATACCTCAATAGAGCAGTCGAATCCATAAGTACGGATGGCTTGCAAGAGTTTAGCAGCTTCTTCTTGGTTTTCTGTTGCTGTTACAGGCAGTCCAGCTTGAAGATTTTGTGACAAGGCTCGAAAGACTTGGTTGAAGGCAGCCGTAGCCTCGTCTTCGTGACCTTTCTGGCGCTCCAGCGCTTGGTCCATGACTTCTTGTCCATATTTCTCTACCGCCTCTTGGTGGTATTTTTGATGGTCTTGGTAGTTAAATCCAGCAAATTTCTCTTGAATGCTCATTTCTCTTTCTCCTTTTTGTTCTTGAATGGTTTTTTGCAGGGTTGAAATCAAGGTATCCAGATGTTCCCTTTCTCGAGTCAAATAGTCCAACTGCCTGGTCAAATGAGGCAATAAATCTGTCCTTTCTTCCTTTAATAGCTCTGCTATTTTTTCTAAAGAAAAACCTAGATATTTGTAATAAAGAATAACCTGAAGGCGTTCCAAATCCTCCTGACTGTAGGTTCGATAGCCGTTTTCCGACTTTAAAGGAACTAAAAGTCCTATCTTATCGTAGTGGTGTAGGGTCTTGACAGAGACTCCCGAAAGCTGCGCAGCTTCTTTTATATGGTACATGGTTTCCTCCTTACATTGATAGTATAACCCCTCCCCTTAGGTCAGAGTCAAGCGTTTTTGTGAATTTTTTTACTTTATCATAACATGAAAATGGTTTTCTTGACAGACCTTTGAAAACATGATAGGATAGTCAAGTCTATCAATCAAAAGAAACGCTCATCTTGAGTACTTATGAGGCTATTTGCCAAGGGCAGTAGCTTTTTCTTTTGTAATACTAATTTTAGGAGTTTAACTATGTCTGAAAAATCGCAATGGGGTTCTAAACTGGGCTTTATCCTAGCATCTGCTGGTTCAGCCATCGGACTTGGTGCCGTTTGGAAATTCCCCTACATGACTGCTGCTAATGGTGGAGGAGGCTTTTTACTTGTCTTTCTCATTTCCACTATTTTAATTGGTTTCCCCCTTTTGCTGGCTGAATTTGCTCTCGGCCGAAGTGCTGGTGTCTCAGCAATCAAAACCTTTGGAAAACTCGGCAAGAATAGCAAGTACAACTTTATCGGTTGGATTGGTGCCTTCGCCCTCTTTATCCTCTTATCTTTCTACAGTGTTATTGGAGGATGGATTTTAGTCTATCTAGGCATTGAGTTTGGGAAATTGTTCCAACTTAGCGGAACTGGTGATTATGCTCAATTATTTACTTCAATCATTTCAAATCCAGCCATTGCCCTAGGAGCTCAAGCGGCCTTTATCTTATTGAATATCTTTATTGTATCACGTGGGGTTCAAAAAGGGATTGAAAGAGCATCGAAAGTCATGATGCCCCTGCTCTTTATCATCTTTGTCGTCATCATCGGTCGTTCTCTCAGTTTGCCAAATGCCATGGAAGGGGTTCTTTACTTCCTCAAACCAGACTTTTCAAAACTGACCAGTGCTGGTCTCCTCTATGCTCTGGGACAATCTTTCTTTGCCCTTTCACTAGGGGTTACAGCCATGCTGACCTATGCTTCTTATTTGGATCAGAAAACCAATCTAGTCCAGTCAGGAATTTCTATTGTAGCAATGAACATCTCGGTGTCCATCATGGCAGGTCTAGCCATTTTCCCTGCTATGTCAGCCTTCAATATCCAATCTGAAGGGGGACCGAGCTTGCTCTTTATCGTCTTGCCTCAACTCTTTGACAAGATGCCTTTTGGAACTATTTTCTACATTCTTTTCCTCTTGCTCTTCCTCTTTGCGACGGTCACTTCTTCTGTCGTCATGCTGGAAATCAATGTGGGAAATATCACCAATCAGAATAACAGCAAACGTGCCAAATGGAGTGCCATTTTAGGAATTTTGACCTTTGTCTTTGGAATTCCTTCAGCCCTATCTTACGGTGTCATGGCAGATGTTCACATCTTTGGGAAGACCTTCTTTGACGCTATGGACTTCTTGGTTTCCAATCTCCTTATGCCATTTGGAGCTCTCTGCCTTTCACTTTTTACAGGCTATATCTTTAAAAAGGCTCTTGCAATGGAGGAACTCCATCTTGATGAAACAGCATGGAAACAGGGACTGTTCCAAGTCTGGCTATTCCTTCTTCGTTTCATCATTCCAATCATCATCATCGTGGTCTTTATCGCCCAATTTATGTAATCAAAAAGGACTTGAGTAGTAAACTCAGGCCCTTTCTTTTTTATGGATGGCTAACAATCAATTCCAGACCTTGCCCTTCCAATGTCCAAGCTTCAACATCACTTGGTAGGATAAAGTGGCTACCTTTTTGGATTGGATAGTTTTTTCCGTCAACAGTCAGTTGACCTTGACCAGCTAAGACACTAAACAAGCTGTAGTCAGCTGTCTTTTCGAAGTCAACTTTTCCAGTAATTTCCCACTTGTAAACTGCAAAGAAATCATTGGATACAAGGAGAGTGGAACGCAAATCATCTGCTTTAACAGTTACAGGACGGCTATTTGCAGGCTCACCAATGTTCAAGACATCAATGGATTTTTCAAGGTGAAGTTCACGCAAGTTGCCATTATTATCCTTACGGTCAAAGTCATAGACACGGTAGGTTGTGTCGCTAGATTGTTGTGTTTCAAGGATTAAAATACCTGCACCAATAGCGTGCATAGTCCCACTTGGTACGTAGAAGAAATCTCCAGCCTTAACAGGCACTTTTGTCAGCAAGGCATCCCAGTTCTTGTCCTCGATTTGCTGGCGGAGTTCTTCTTTTGATTTGGCATTGTGACCGTAGATAATCTCTGAACCTTCATCTGCAGCGATGATATACCAGCATTCTGTTTTTCCGAGCTCGCCTTCATGTTCTAGACCATAGGCATCGTCTGGGTGAACTTGGACACTGAGCCAGTCGTTAGCATCCAGAATCTTAGTCAACAGTGGAAATACAGGTTCTGGACGATTGCCAAACAATTCACGGTGCTCTGCATATAAAGTAGCAAGATCTGTTCCCTCGTAGCGACCATTTGCGACCTTTGAAACACCATTTGGGTGAGCTGAAATGGCCCAGTATTCCCCGATTTTTTCACTTAGAATGTCATATCCAAACTCATCACGTAGCTTGGTACCACCCCAGATTTTTTCTTGCATAACTGATTGTAAAAATAATGGTTCTGACATGTCGATCTCCTGTCTGTTTTTCTCCCTTCATTATAGCAAAAAGCTAGGTCTTATTGAACTCTTTTTCCTATTATATAAAGTAGAGAGAAGATTTTATAAAAATAGTGAACAAATGTGCTCTACTCAATGCTTGCACCATTGCTGGCAATGACATCCTTGTACCAGTAGAAGGATTTCTTCTTGCTACGTTTGAGGCTTCCATGACCAGCATTATCTCGATCCACATAGATAAAGCCATAGCGCTTGTTCATTTCGCCTGTTCCAGCTGAAACCAAATCGATACATCCCCAAGTCGTATAACCAAGCAAATCGACCCCATCTTGGTAAATAGCATCTCGCATAGCCTTGATATGGGCTTCTAAGTAAGCAATCCGATAGTCATCTGCTACATAACCATTTTCATCAGGAGTATCTATTGCACCTAGTCCATTTTCTACGATGAACATAGGCTTTTGATAACGATCCCAGATGGCATTGAGGGTGATTCGAAGTCCCAGTGGGTCAATCTGCCAACCCCATTCTGAGGATTCAAGATAAGGATTTTTGATAGAGGCAAAGACATTTCCAGCGGTCAGATTCCTCACTTCTGGATCCCCTGAGGCCACTCGACTCGCATAGTAAGAGAAGGAAACAAAGTCAACAGTGTGATTCTTCAACAAGTCCAAATCTTCTGCCGTCATTTCAATCTCAATTCCCTCACGCTCCCACTGCTTCTTGGCATAATTTGGGTATTCCCCACGCGCTTGGACATCAATGAAGAAGTAACTCTTGCGATCTTCCTCCATGGCTGCCCAGTAGTCTCTCGGATGGGTTGTGTTAGGATAGTATTGCCCTGCAGCCAACATACATCCCACCTTATTTTCTGGGTCAATTTCGTGGGCAATCTTTGTCGCAAGAGCTGAAGCTACCAACTCATAGTGTGCAGCCTGATATTTAACCAGTTCTTGATTTTCTCCTTCTTCAAAACAGAGCCCAGCTCCCATAAAGGGGGCGTGGAGAATCATGTTGATTTCGTTGAAGGTAAGCCAATATTTGACCAAACCCTTATAGCGGGTAAAGAGTGTGCGACAAAGTTTTTCATAGAAGTCTAACAGCCGACGATTGCGCCAACCACCGTACTCTGTAATCAAATGCATAGGACAGTCGAAATGAGTGATAGTCACTAGAGGTTGGATACCATACTTGTGGCACTCCTTAAATAAATCCTCATAAAAGGCTAGACCAGCTTCATTTGGCTCGGTTTCGTCACCCTTAGGAAAAATCCGAGTCCAAGCAATGGACAGCCGATAGGTCTTAAAGCCCATTTCCGCAAAAAGGGCAATATCTTCCTTGTAATGATGGTACATATCAATAGCTTGCTTGGCTGGGTAAAAATAGCCCTCCTCAAACGAAAACATCTTTTTCTGACCTGTGATAATGGCTTCACGGTCTGGACCGATGGGGACGACATCCACATTCGCCAATCCACGACCGTCTAAATTATAAGCACCCTCACATTGATTAGCTGCCGTAGCACCTCCCCAGAGAAAGCCCTCTGGAAATTAACCTTTTTCTGTCATCACTTTACCTCACTTGATTTATTACTTCTATTATACTAAAAAGGGTACAAAAAGTTGGTAACTATATGGATAATGATAGGACTGAACTTGCTTACATGTACGAAAAAAGACTGAAACCAGTCTTCTTTTTAAATCAAAGCTGTGATAGCCGTTACTAGACCAAAGACGATACCAGGGGCATTGGCAGCAGCAAGGGGAATATCTCTTTCTTTCTTGAAAAGACCGTAGTAAACCCAGAGACTACAGTTGATGGCAGCAACCAAGGGCTGGATGAAATTTCCTTTTTGACCAGCCAGATTGTTCATGATTTGTGGGAAGTAAGACACATACATCATAACAGACATAAAGGTCGCTACCCAACCTAAAATTTTCATTTGTTTTTCAGACATTTTCAAAACCTCTTTTATTCTTTTATGCTTTTTATTTTATAATATGATGCAAAAACAAGTAAGAGTTTGAGAGTTTTGCTATAAAAATGTAAACTATCACAATCTTATGATAAGAAAAAGACCGGATTGCTCCGATCTGTTTACTCAATCAAATATTAGAAAATGAATACTCCTTTTCAATGAATCGATTGATTGATGGTAAATAAGCCGTTAGAAATTATTGACAGTATCGAAATTTTCTAGTAAAATGAATTTTGTTAATACCTAAATGGTGTGTAGTTTTCTATCAACATAGTCAGGAGAAAAGGAACTTATGCTAAAAAAATTTAATGAATTGTCACTGAAAGATAAGGCTTATCTAATTGGCGGTTTGAGCTTATTAGTCATTGTGATCTCATTTGGTCTACTCAATCGTCAAACAGTAACTGTCAGTCTTGTCTTTACACAACTATCTGCTCCCTTGATTTTGGTGATTTTTACTTGTCTAGTAATCGGGATCATTGCTGGTAGTGCTATTGGTATTAGCTATCACCATAACAAGACTCAAGATCTGAGAAGCCGCATTGCTGAAGCAGAAGCGACTATCAATATAAAAGACAGGGAGCTTGTCCAGTACGAGGAACAGGTGCAACAATTAAAACAGGAAGCCAAACAATAAGTGTAGAAATCATAACCACCCGTGAAAACGGGTGGTTTTTTGTCTCGCACCTAACGGAGCGAGACGGACTGAAAGTCGCATAAATACAAAAAAGATCGAATTGCTCCGATCTTTTTAAGTTTCACTCCAAGAATGTTTAGATAAAAAATTTGATAATAGAATTACCTACTTCATACGATAAAAATCAATCACTAGACCAGCAGGCCCTTTAACTAATAAGGACTCTGTTCCCCAATCGGTTACAGTTGGTCCGTTTAAAACCTGGATACCAAGTTCTTTCAACCGTTGGTAATTCTGGTCTACATCCTCAACCTCGATATGAAGAATGATTCCTGACTGAAAATCTTCCAAAGGAATCAAATGATTTTGGGACAACATCAGACAGTGACTGCCAATCGTAAACTGAGCAAAACTGTCATCAACATAATCGGACTTTTTATCCAAAATACGCTCCAAGTCAGCACAGACTTGTGGAACATCTGAAACGATAATATCTAATTGATTTAAATTCATTTACTATCCTCCATAAAAAGACCGGATTGCTCCGATCTTTTTAAGTTCCACGAAGGAATTATTTAATTGCGCGTGATTGCAAACCTTCTTCTTCCAAGAAGAGACGGAATGGTACGAGTTCTTCTGCTTCGTATTTTTCCTTGAAGGCTTTGATTGCTTCTTCTGAGTGAAGTTTTGGATCCAATTCAAGTACTTCTACTGGAAGTGGACGGTGTGGAGTGATGCGAGCATCGATCACAACAGTTTTACCTTCTTTGTTCAATTTAACAGCTTCTGCAACAACTGCATCGATGTCTTCTATACGGTCAACTGTAAATCCTACAGCACCTTGCGCTTCAGCGATTTTCGCATAGTCAGCATTAGGGAAGTCACAACCAAACAAGTGTTTGTTTGTGTCTTCGTATTTGTCCTTGATGAAGGCATATTTACCATTTGAGAAGACAACGTTGATAACTGGAAGGTCGTATTGAACGTTTGTGATAACGTCTGGGTAGCACATGTTGAATGCACCGTCACCCATGATGTTCCATACTTGGCGATCTGGATTGTCTTTCTTAGCAGCGATACCACCAGGAAGGGCAATACCCATTGTCGCAAAGAGTGGAGATGTACGCCACATGTTCTTAGGTGTCATGTGAAGGTGACGAGTAGATGTTTGAGTAGTGTCACCTACGTCGATTGAGTAGATAGCGTCTTGATCAGCATGTTTATTGATTGCATTGTAAACTTGATACAATTGCAATTCACCCTCAGTTTTACCTTCGAGTTTGTTCATGTAATCACGCCAGTTTTGGTTGTTCTTAACGTTTGCACGCCACCATGGAGTAGATTCAACTGAGTTCACTTTGTCAAGGATAGCTTTAGCTGCTTGACCTGCATCACCAAGGATTGAAGCGTCAAGGGCATGACGTTTACCAAGTTTGTAAGGGTCGATATCGACTTGGATGAATTTTTCAGTGTTCTTGAATGCTTCGTAAACTTCAGCAAATGGGAAGTTTGAACCAAGGAAAAGAACTGTGTCTGCTTCAAAGACCACTTCGTTGGCTGGTTTCCAACCAACACGGTAAGCAGAACCTGTCAAACCTTCATAGTTCCATTCAAAGGCTTCAAAGTTTTTACCAGTTGTGATGATTGGTGCTTTGATTTTACGTGACAATTCAGTAATCACTTCACCAGCTTTAACACCACCATAACCAGCATAGATAACTGGACGTTCAGCATTGTTCAAGATTTCAACAGCTTTGTCGATTTCAACTTCGTTCAAAGCAGGAGCGATGAATGAACGCTCGTATGAACCTGATCCATAGTATGAGTTTTCGTCGATTTCTTGGAAACCGAAGTTTACTGGGATTTCAACAACAGCTGGACCTTTTTTAGAAACTGCAGCACGGCAAGCTTCGTCAATTACTTTTGGCAATTGCTCAGCGTAAGCTACACGTTTGTTGTAAACAGCGATACCGTTGTACATTGGGTTTTGGTTTAATTCTTGGAAGGCATCCATGTTTAATTCGTTAACTGGACGTGATCCAAGGATAGCAAGGAATGGAGTGTTATCCATAGCTGCATCGTAAACACCGTTAATCAAGTGAGTCGCACCTGGACCACCTGAACCAACTGCAACCCCGATTGAGCCGCCGAATTTAGCTTGCATAACCGCTGCAAGAGCACCTGTTTCTTCGTGGCGAACTTGCAAGAAGCGGATGTCTTTGTCTTCAGCCAAAGCATCCATCAATGAGCTGAGTGTTCCTGATGGGATACCGTAGATAGTGTCTACGCCCCATGTTTTCAATACATTAAGCATTGCTGCAGATGCAGTAATTTTCCCTTGAGTCATAATGATAACTCTCCTTCAAATATTTTTAAATCTACTAAAAAAGGTTTCATATAGT
>CAJZLM010000021.1:0-10169 GCA_916050595.1 Streptococcus mitis
AAAACATATTCTATTTTAGGTTTGTGAAAATCACTTTTTTATGGTAGAATGTAAAAGAATGTATGTCATTCGGAATAACAATAAAATGAGGTAAAAACATGGAAATCATGTCGCTTGCGATTGCTGTTTTTGCCGTCATCATTGGTTTAGTCATTGGATATGTCAGCATCTCAGCTAAGATGAAATCATCTCAGGAAGCTGCAGAGTTGATGCTTTTAAATGCTGAACAAGAAGCAACTAATTTACGTGGACAAGCTGAACGTGAAGCGGATTTACTTGTTAATGAAGCTAAACGTGAAAGCAAGTCTCTTAAAAAAGAAGCACTATTGGAGGCCAAAGAAGAAGCCAGAAAATACCGTGAAGAAGTGGACGCTGAATTCAAATCAGAACGTCAAGAACTCAAACAAATCGAAAGTCGTTTGACAGAGAGAGCTACTAGCCTTGACCGTAAGGACGACAATTTGACGAGTAAAGAACAAACACTTGAACAAAAAGAACAAAGTATTTCTGATAGAGCGAAAAACCTTGATGCGCGTGAAGAGCAATTAGAGGAAGTCGAAAGACAAAAAGAAGCAGAGCTAGAGCGTATTGGTGCCCTGTCTCAGGCAGAAGCACGAGATATTATCTTGGCTCAGACAGAGGAAAACTTGACCAAGGAGATTGCTAGCCGCATTCGTGAAGCTGAGCAAGAGGTCAAGGAACGTTCTGACAAAATGGCCAAGGACATCTTGGTTCAAGCCATGCAACGTATCGCTGGTGAATATGTGGCGGAGTCAACAAACTCAACGGTTCACCTGCCAGACGATACTATGAAGGGACGCATTATTGGTCGTGAAGGTCGTAACATTCGTACCTTTGAAAGTTTGACAGGGGTCGATGTGATTATCGACGATACACCAGAAGTGGTGACCTTATCAGGTTTTGACCCGATTCGTCGTGAAATTGCCCGTATGACTATGGAAATGTTGCTCAAGGATGGTCGTATCCACCCAGCTCGTATCGAAGAGTTGGTTGAGAAAAACCGTCAAGAGATTGACAATAAGATTCGTGAATACGGTGAGGCTGCTGCCTACGAGATTGGTGCGCCAAACCTTCATCCAGACTTGATGAAAATCATGGGTCGCTTGCAGTTCCGTACTTCATATGGACAAAATGTCTTGCGCCATTCGATTGAGGTTGCTAAGTTGGCTGGTATCATGGCGAGCGAACTTGGTGAAAATGCGGCTCTTGCCCGTCGTGCTGGATTCCTTCACGATATCGGGAAAGCTATTGACCGCGAGGTTGAGGGTAGCCACGTTGAAATCGGTATGGAATTGGCTCGTAAGTATAAGGAACACCCAGTTGTGGTCAATACGATTGCTAGTCACCACGGTGATGTTGAAGCTGAGAGCGTCATTGCAGTGATCGTCGCTGCGGCAGATGCCTTGAGTGCAGCTCGTCCAGGTGCTCGTAGTGAGTCTCTTGAAAGCTACATCAAGCGTCTCCATGATTTGGAAGAAATTGCTAACGGCTTTGAAGGGGTACAAAATAGCTTTGCCCTTCAAGCAGGACGTGAAATCCGCATCATGGTAAATCCAGGACAAATCAAGGACGACAAAGTCACAATCTTGGCTCACAAAGTTCGTGAGAAAATTGAAAACAATCTCGATTACCCAGGAAATATCAAGGTAACCGTGATTCGCGAGCTTCGTGCAGTAGATTATGCTAAATAAATAAGAAAGAGCAGTTGAAAAATTACTGCTTTTTTGTTACACTAGATAGAAAGACTGTAAAGGATAATCTGGCTTTTTGCCATTATTCTAGAAATGTTATTTCACAGACTGACTAAAAGGAGACACAATGGCAGACCGAGGCTTACTAATCGTTTTTTCTGGTCCTTCAGGGGTTGGAAAAGGAACGGTTAGAAGAGAGATTTTTGAGAGTTCTGAAAACCAATTTCAATACTCTGTATCGATGACGACACGCGCACAACGTCCTGGAGAAGTGGACGGTGTTGACTATTTCTTCCGTACTCGTGAAGAGTTTGAAGAGCTGATTCGTCAAGGTCAGATGTTGGAATATGCAGAATATGTCGGCAACTACTATGGAACACCTCTGAGCTATGTCAATGAAACCTTGGACAAGGGAATCGATGTTTTCCTTGAAATTGAGGTTCAAGGTGCTCTTCAGGTCAAGAAAAAGGTTCCAGATGCTGTCTTTATCTTCCTGACACCACCAGATTTGGATGAATTGCAAGATCGTTTGGTAGGACGTGGAACAGACAGTGCAGAAGTAATTGCCCAACGAATCGAAAAAGCCAAGGAAGAAATTGCCCTCATGCGTGAGTATGATTATGCGATTGTCAACGATCAGGTGCCCCTAGCTGCTGAGCGTGTCAAACGTGTGATCGAAGCAGAACACTTCCGTGTGGATCGTGTCATTGGTCACTATCAGGAGATGTTACCAAAATCTCCAGCTACCCGATAAAATTTAGAAAATAGGTACAAGCAAATGATGTTAAAACCCTCTATTGATACCTTGCTCGACAAGGTTCCATCAAAATATTCACTCGTAATCTTGGAAGCAAAACGTGCCCACGAATTGGAAGCAGGTGAGCCAGCAACTCAAGGTTTCAAGTCTGAAAAATCAACTCTTCGCGCTTTAGAAGAAATCGAATCAGGAAACGTAACAATTCACCCAGATCCAGAAGGAAAACGTGAAGCAGTGCGTCGCCGTATCGAAGAAGAAAAACGCCGCAAAGAAGAAGAAGAAAAGAAAATCAAAGAGCAAATCGCTAAAGAAAAAGAAGATGGTGAAAAAATTTAAGGTTGGGGGGACTCAATCTTATTTTTTCTATTGCAAGAATGTACTGACAAGGAGGAGGTGAGAAGATGGCTATAGCCAAGATTATCGTAGATGTGCCCTTGATGCAGACGGACCAACCCTATAGTTATAGGATTCCGGAGGAATTTGAGGGAATGCTGGAAGTTGGGATGAGGGTCCATGTGCCCTTTGGTAAGGGGAATCGCCTGATTCAAGGAATTGTTCTTGGTTTGGAGTCTCAATCAAATGAGGAAGAGATGGAGCAAGATTTAAAAGATATTGCTGAGGTGCTGGATTTTTCTCCTGTTCTCACTCAAGAGCAAATCTGGCTGGCTGAGGAGCTCCGCAAATCTGTATTTTCTTACAAAATCTCTATCCTCAAGGCTATGTTGCCAGGATTTCTGAACTCCAGCTATGACAAGATTCTCTATCCTCTGGAAGGTCTGAGTCAGGAAGACCGAGAGCGTCTGTTTGGTTCAGAGGATTCGCTTGCCTTTTCTTCTCTGGATTTAGGTAAGCAAGCTGAAATGATGCGTTTGACTAGAAAAGGCCTGCTTGGTCTGGAGTATCAAGCAGTCGATCAAAAGAAGGTCAAGACCCAGTCTTGGTATAAGGTAGACCTTGCTCAATTAGAAAGTGTAGAGATTTCTACACGCGCCAAAAAAAAGTTAGAACTGAGAGACTATTTGCTGTCTCATCCTGAGAGTGCTTCCTTGGCTAGTTTGTTAGAGTCCTACTCACGGGAGCAAGTCAACTTCTTTGTGAAACAAGGTGTTGTTACCATAATCCAAAAGGAAGTTCAACGCTCGGCTGCTTATTTTGAAGGCATTGAGGCAAGTCAGCCTTTGGAATTAAATCCTGAGCAAAGACAGGCGCGAGATGCTGTTGTGAGTGCTATTGGCAGTCTTCAGCCTCCCTTCCTCCTTCAAGGGATTACAGGAAGTGGGAAGACAGAAGTTTACTTGCAGATTATCCAAGGAGCCTTGGATAAGGGCAAGACAGCTATTTTGCTGGTGCCTGAGATTTCCTTGACTCCTCAGATGACGGAGCGTTTTATTGCTCGATTTGGTGAGAAAGTGGCCATTCTTCACTCAGGCCTGTCCAATGGTGAAAAGTATGATGAATGGCGCAAGGTGGAACGCGGCGATGCCCAAGTTGTGGTTGGTGCCAGATCGGCCATCTTTGCTCCTCTGAAAAATCTGGGTGTCATGATAATTGATGAGGAGCATGAAGCGACTTATAAGCAGGATAGTAATCCTCGTTACCATGCCAGAGAGGTTGCTATTTTAAGGGCTCAGTACAATCAAGCAGCTCTGGTACTTGGGTCTGCGACACCGAGCTTAGAGAGCCGTGCTCGGGCTGGAAAAGGCGTCTATCAACACTTACGTCTGACCCAACGTGCCAATCCTTTAGCTACGATTCCTGAGGTTCAAGTGATTGATTTTCGGGACTATATTGGACAAAATGAGACGTCAAACTTTACGCCTCCTTTGCTAGAAGCTATTCAGGACCGTCTGGCTAAAAAAGAGCAGGTAGTTCTCATGCTAAACCGCCGTGGTTATTCTAGCTTTGTTATGTGTAGAGAGTGTGGGACTGTGGATACTTGTCCCAACTGTGACATTTCTCTAACCTTGCACATGGATACCAAGACTATGAATTGCCATTATTGCGGTTTCTCCAAGGATATCCCTCAGGTCTGTCCTAACTGTAAGAGTCGCAGCATTCGTTACTATGGGACGGGAACTCAGAAAGCTTACGATGAACTAGCAGAATTCTTCCCTCAAGCCCGCATTCTGCGGATGGATGTAGATACGACGCGCAAGAAAGGAAGTCATCAAGCTCTGCTTGATCAGTTTGGGCGAGGAGAAGCGGATATCTTGCTGGGGACACAGATGATTGCCAAGGGCTTGGATTTTCCCAATGTGACCCTAGTAGGAGTTCTCAATGCGGATACGGCCTTGAATCTACCAGATTTCCGTTCTTCTGAGAGAACCTTCCAACTTTTGACTCAGGTGGCAGGTCGTGCAGGTCGAGCTGAAAAAGCTGGGCAGGTCTTGATTCAGTCTTACAATCCTCAGCACTACGCTATTCGATTTGCAAAAGACCAGGACTACGAAGGTTTTTACGCTTATGAAATGGGAATCAGACGACAACTTGGTTATCCACCTTACTATTTCACCATTGGCATTACCCTTTCTCACAAGAAAGAAGAAGAGGTGGTCAAACGTGCCTATGAAGTCATGAACATTTTGCGGTCAGGCTTATCAGATACCAGTAACATTCTTGGGCCGACGCCCAAACCCATCGCCCGTACCCACAACCTCTATCATTACCAGATTTTAATTAAATACCGTTTAGAAGATGAGCTGGGGCCGACCCTCAACCAGGTCTTGGCCTTGACTCAAGAACGGGAAAATAGTGAGCTCCGTCTCAGCATTGACCATGAGCCACAGCAATTTTTATAAGAAGGAGAAGATATGACAAAATTAATCTTTATGGGGACACCCGACTTTTCAGCAACAGTCTTAAAAGGACTTTTGACAGATGACCGTTACGAAATTCTAGCCGTTGTGACCCAGCCAGACCGTGCTGTTGGTCGTAAAAAAGTTATCCAAGAAACTCCAGTCAAACAGGCTGCCAAGGAAGCAGGTCTTCCTATCTACCAACCTGAAAAATTATCTGGAAGCCCAGAGATGGAAGCTATTATGAAGCTAGGAGCAGATGGAATTGTGACTGCTGCTTTTGGGCAGTTTCTCCCAAGTAAACTCCTTGATAGCATGGATTTTGCGGTCAACGTTCACGCCTCCCTCCTTCCTAAACACCGTGGTGGTGCTCCGATCCATTACGCCTTGATTCAAGGAGATGAGGAAGCTGGTGTGACCATTATGGAAATGGTTAAGGAAATGGATGCAGGGGATATGATTTCTCGTCGCAGTATTCCAATCACGGATGAGGACAATGTCGGCACCTTGTTTGAGAAATTGGCGCTAGTTGGTCGTGATTTGCTTTTGGACACTTTGCCTGCCTACATTGCTGGTGACATCAAACCTGAACCGCAAGAACCAAGCCAAGTTACCTTTTCTCCAAATATCAAGCCAGAAGAAGAAAAACTAGATTGGACTAATACCAATCGTCAACTTTTCAATCAGATCCGTGGGATGAACCCCTGGCCTGTTGCCCATACTTTCCTTAAGGGAGACCGCTTTAAGATTTATGAAGCCCTACCAGTAGATGGTCAGGGAAATCCAGGTGAGATCCTCTCTATTGGTAGGAAAGAATTGATTGTCGCAACGGCAGAAGGGGCTCTATCCCTCAAACAAGTGCAGCCAGCTGGTAAACCTAAGATGGACATTGCTTCCTTCCTCAATGGAGTTGGACGCACATTGACAGTAGGAGAACGATTTGGTGACTAAAGTAGAAACGGCTAGAAGTTTAGCCCTAGCAGTATTAGAGGATGTTTTTATCAATCAAGCATACTCAAATATCGCCTTAAATAAGCATCTCAAGGGAAGTCAACTTTCTGTAGCAGACAAGGGTTTGGTAACCGAGCTGGTCTATGGAACAGTAGCCCGTAAACTGACTCTGGAATGGTACCTATCCCACTTTATCGAAGACAGAGACCAGTTAGACAGTTGGCTTTATGTCCTTCTTCTTATGAGTTCCTACCAGCTCCGCTATCTGGATAAGATTCCAGACCATGCTGTGGTTAATGAAGCAGTGGAATTAGCCAAAGTTCGTAAAAAAGGCAGTGAAAAATTGGTCAACGCCGTCCTTCGCCGTATCTTGCGTGAAGGCTGGCCAGATATTGCTAGCATCAAACGAAAAAACAAGCGTGATTCCATTGCCTATTCTCTCCCAGTTTGGCTAGTTGCCAAGCTCAAGGAAGAATACGGAGAAGAGCGAGCGCAAGCTATCTTTGAAAGCCTTTTGGTGCGAAACAAGGCCAGTATTCGTATAACAGACCTAGACCGAAAAGAGGAAATCCAAGCCTTGTTGGAGGCCAGTGTTTCATCCTTGTCTCCTTCTGGTCTGGTTAAGGAGCAAGGACATTTTGCAGGCCATGATTTGTTTGCGGATGGAGCCATAACCATCCAAGACGAGTCTAGTCAGCTGGTTGCGCCAACTCTTGATTTACAAGGTGATGAGCAGGTTCTAGATGCCTGTGCGGCTCCAGGTGGGAAAACAGCCCATATAGCCTCTTATCTAACGACAGGTCAGGTTACTGCTCTGGACTTGTACGACCATAAGTTGGACTTAATACAAGAAAATGCCCAACGTTTGGGAGTTGCAGATCGGGTTCAAACGCAAAAATTAGATGCCAGAAAGGTACATGAGTTTTTTGGCCAGGATTCATTTGATATGATTTTGGTGGATGCTCCCTGTTCAGGAATTGGTCTTCTGCGTCGAAAACCAGACATCAAATACAATAAAGAAACGGCAGATTTCGCGTCCTTGCAGGAAATTCAGCTAGAAATATTAGGTAGTGTTTGTCAAACACTACGCAAAGGTGGTATAATAACTTATAGTACCTGTACTATTGTCTCAGAGGAGAACTTTCAAGTCGTACAGGCATTTTTAGAAAGTCATCCTGAATTTGAGCAAGTAACACTAGAACATGAATGTAAGGATATCATGAAAGATGGCTGTATCCTCATCACACCTGAATTGTATGGAAGTGATGGATTCTTCATCAGTCAATTTCGCAAGATATCGGATTAGGAAGGAACTAACACATGGAAATTTCATTATTAACAGATGTTGGTCAGAAACGAACAAATAACCAAGACTATGTCAACCACTATGTCAATAGAGCTGGACGTACCATGATTATCCTAGCTGATGGTATGGGAGGTCATCGCGCAGGGAATATCGCTAGTGAAATGGCGGTAACAGACCTAGGTGTAGCTTGGGTAGATACTCAAATCGATACAGTTAATGAAGTACGTGAATGGTTTGCTAACAACCTTGAGATTGAAAATCAAAGGATTAACCAATTGGGACAAAATGAAGCCTATAAAGGAATGGGAACAACCCTTGAGGCTGTAGCCATTATTGATAATCAGGCTATTTATGCTCACATCGGAGATTCTCGTATCGGTTTGATTCGTGGAGAAGAATACCACCAGTTAACGAGCGACCATTCTTTAGTCAATGAATTGCTCAAGGCTGGTCAATTGACACCTGAAGAAGCTGCTAGCCATCCACAGAAAAATATTATTACTCAATCTATTGGTCAAAAAGATGAAATTCAGCCTGATTTTGGAATGATCACCCTTGAGCCGGGAGACTATCTCTTACTCAATAGTGATGGCTTGACAAATATGATTTCAGGCAGTGAGATTTCTGATATTGTAACCAGCGATATTTCTTTGGCAGATAAGGCAGCAACCTTGATTCGTTTTGCCAACAATGCAGGTGGTTTAGACAATATCACAGTTGCCCTTATTGCTGTTAATGAGGAGGCAACAGAATGATCCAAATCGGCAAGATTTTTGCCGGGCGGTATCGGATTATCAAACAAATTGGTCGAGGAGGCATGGCAGATGTCTATTTGGCCAAGGATTTGATTTTGGACGGTGAAGAAGTGGCAGTGAAGGTCCTGAGGACCAACTACCAGACAGATCCTATTGCAGTGGCTCGTTTTCAGCGGGAAGCGAGAGCCATGGCGGATCTGGACCATCCTCATATCGTTCGGATTACAGATATCGGTGAAGAAGAGGGACAACAGTATCTCGCAATGGAATATGTTGCTGGATTAGACCTCAAACGCTATATCAAGGAACATCACCCTCTTTCAAATGAAGAAGCGGTTCGAATCATGGGACAAATCCTCTTGGCTATGCGCTTAGCCCATACTCGAGGAATTGTTCACAGGGATTTGAAACCGCAAAATATCCTTTTGACACCAGATGGAACTGCCAAGGTCACGGACTTTGGGATTGCAGTAGCCTTTGCAGAGACAAGTCTTACTCAGACAAACTCGATGCTGGGTTCGGTTCATTACTTATCACCAGAGCAGGCGCGTGGTTCTAAGGCGACTGTACAGAGTGATATCTATGCCATGGGGATTATTTTCTATGAGATGCTGACAGGCCATATCCCTTATGATGGGGATAGTGCGGTGACCATCGCCCTCCAGCATTTCCAGAAACCACTGCCGTCGGTTATAGCTGAAAATCCATCTGTGCCTCAGGCTTTAGAGAATGTTGTTATCAAGGCAACTGCCAAGAAATTGACAGATCGCTACAAATCAGTCGCTGAAATGTATGTGGATTTGTCGAGTAGTTTATCTTATAATCGTCGCAATGAACCAAAGCTGGTCTTTGACGATGCGACTAAGGCGGACACCAAGACTCTTCCTAAAGTTCCACAAAGTACGCTGACTTCTATTCCTAAAGCTCCGGTACAAGAGGGGCGCCCTCAACCTAAGCCCCAACCTCATCAGACAGAAAAACCAGCCTCTACTCCCAAGCCAGCCAAACGGCGTCGCATGAAAGCACGTTATCCAATTTTATTTGCGACCTTCTTGTTGGTTGTGGCATCCTTGGTATGGATTTTATCTAGAACGCCCGCTACCGTTGCTATTCCAAATGTGGCAGGTCAGACGGTTGCAGAAGCTAAAGAAGCTCTTAAAAAAGCTAATTTTGAAGCAGGCGAAGAAAAATCAGAAGCTAGTGATACAGTAGCAGAAGGACGTGTCATTCGAACGGATCCTGAAGCGGGTAGTAGCCGAAAAGAAGGAACGAAAATCAATTTGGTTGTCTCATCAGGTAAGCAATCCTTCCAATTGAGCGATTACGTCGGACGCAAGTATACGGATGTCGTAGCTGAACTCAAGAAGAAAAAGGTGCCAGAAGATCTAATCAAGAGGGAAGAGGAAGTATCCAGCGAAATCGAACCTGGAACCGTCCTCAGACAGACTCCTGCTTCGGGTTCGACCTATGATCTCTCAAAAGCTACTACGATCACCTTAACAGTTGCTACGAAGGGTATGCCTAATTACATCGGTTCAAAAATCGAATTTACTAAGACTAATCTGATTAGGATTGTCGGAGTAGATGAGGCTAATATTGAGGTTGTCGAGGTTTCGACAGCTCCTGAAGGAACAGCAGCGGGCACGGTTGTAGAACAAACACCAAAAGCTGGAGAAAAGGTTGACCCTACTTACACACGTATCAAAATCTCAGTTTATAGACCGAAAACACCGCCGTCAACTTCATCCTCTAATCCTACTCAACGTGGAAACCAAGGTTCTACAACAACACCAAATCAAGGGCACCAACAAGGTAGTCAGCGAGGTAATCAACAAGGAAATCAACAAGGAAATCAACAAGGAAATCAACAAGGAAATCAACAAGGAAATCAAC
>CAJZLM010000022.1:0-10104 GCA_916050595.1 Streptococcus mitis
CCAATCACTCCCATCATCTTTCAAGCCTTTTTCAAAATTGTAAATTTGCTCTTCAATTGACACGTTAGAATTTAAAATTCCTTGATCCACCATATTATACTCTCTTTTCTATTATTTTTAAGAGAATTATAACAAATCAAGTGGACATATTTTGTCCACTTGATCAAAATAAGCAATTTTTTAAAACAACTCATCAAACAAACTCAACTGGTTATCCTCTGGCATATTTCCAAGAATCCCCATTTCATCCATCTTTTCAACCAAGGTTGATGAGAGTCCACCACGTTTGCGGAGTTCTGTTTTAGAGAGGAATTCTCCCTCTTCACGCGCTCGCACCAACTGCTTAGCAACGTTCTCTCCCAGACCATCCATAGCGACAAATGGTGGAATCAGTGTATCTCCGTCAATGATGAATTCAGTCGCATCACTACGGTAGAGGTCTAACTTCCCAAACTTGAAGCCACGCTCCCACATCTCATTGACAATCTCAAGAGTTGTATAGAGGTCAATTTCCACATTAGAGGCTTCATTGTTCTTCCGTTTTTCAGAGATTTCTTCCATTCTGCGCTTGATAGCCTCCAAGCCCGCCCCCATGGTCTTGATATCAAAGGCCTTAGCACGGATTGAGAAATAAGCACAGTAGTAATAAATGGGATGATGAACCTTGAAGTAAGCTACTCGCAAGGCCATCATAACGTAGGCTGCCGCATGGGCCTTAGGGAACATATACTTAATTTTCCCACAGGACTCGATATACCACTCTGGCACCTTATTAGCCTTCATGGCTTCAATGTAGCCATTGCGTTCCTCTTCGGAAATCTTGAGCCACAAGCCCTTACGTACCCGTTCCATGATGGTAAAGGCCATCTTAGGTTCCAGACCAGCATGCATGAGGTAAACCATGATGTCGTCTCGACAACCGATAACGGTTGATAGGTCTGCTATTCCTTGCTTAATCAGATCTTGAGCATTGCCCAGCCAAACGTCGGTACCGTGGGACAACCCTGACAACTGAAGCAATTCTGCAAAAGTCGTCGGATGGGTCTCATCTACCATGCCTCGTACAAAATTTGTTCCAAACTCTGGAATCCCCAGCATGCCTGTCGGAGTTCCGATCTGTTCAGGAGTCACACCTAGCACATCAGTCCCAGAAAATAGGGCCATTACGCCTTCGTCATCCATAGGAATTTCATTAGGGTCAATCCCAGACAAGTCCTGGAGTTTTCGAATCATGGTCGGATCATCATGTCCCAGCACATCGAGTTTGAGGACGTTCTCGTCAATATCATGGAAGTTAAAGTGAGTGGTCTGCCATTCAGCGGTCACGTCATCCGCTGGATACTGGACAGGCGTAAAGTCGTAGACATCCATGTAGTTAGGAATAACAACGATTCCCCCCGGGTGTTGACCTGTCGTCCGCTTGACACCAGCTGCACCTTGAGCTAGGCGTTCCACCTCTGCATCACGATAAAACTTGCCATAATCTCTCTCGTAACCCTTGACAAATCCATAGGCAGTCTTGGCAGCCACCGTACCAACCGTTCCTGCACGGAAGGCATATTCCTCACCAAAGATATCACGCACATCCAAGTGGGCGCTAGGCTGGTCTTCTCCCGAGAAGTTCAAGTCAATATCGGGAACCTTGTCCCCATCAAAACCAAGGAAGGTCTCGAAAGGAATATCTTGCCCATTTTTGCTGAGTTTGTGACCACAGTTTGGACAGTCCTTATTGGGCATATCAAAACCTGAACCGTAAGATCCATCGGTGATAAACTCACTATACTGACACTGACCACAGACATAGTGAGGAGAGAGAGGATTGACCTCTGTAATCCCAATCATGGTCGCAACAAAACTAGAACCGACAGACCCACGAGAACCAACCAAGTAACCCCGTTCATTGGAACGTTGTACCAGCATCTGGGAAGCCAGATAAATCACAGCAAATCCATTCCCCAGAATGGAGGTTAGTTCTTTTTCAATCCGCAAATCAACGATATCTGGTAGCGGATTTCCATAAATCTCAAAAGCTTTCTTGTATGTCAATTCAGCGACCGTTTCTTCAGCCTTGTCAATGAAAGGCGTATACAAGTCACCCTTAACTACCTCAACAGGTTCAAAGATATCTGCCAAGGCATTGGTGTTGTCAATAACTAGTTTCCGAGCTAGTTCCTCTCCCAAGAAGGCAAATTCATCCAACATCTCATTAGTCGTTCGAAAATGAGCCTTTGGAAGTGGTGCTGGTTGGGCATGTTCACCATGACCGATAGTTCGGTTAATCATAGCCCCCTGGCCCAAACTACGGACGATAATTTCACGGTAAATCTCTTCTTCTGGTTCGATATAGTGGACATTCCCCGTAGCCAGAACAGGCTTACCAAGGCGGTCTCCAACCTCTATTAAACTCTTGATAATGGTCTGGAGTTCCTCCATATCCTTGACCTGCTCCTTGGCAATCAAGGGAGCATAGATAGCAGGTGGCATAACCTCGATAAAGTCATAATACTTGGCCACCTCAACCGCCGCATCCACACCTTGGGAAACGACTGCATCAAAAACTTCACCTTCTGCACAGGCTGATCCTAAAACCAATCCCTCTCGATGGGCATCTAGAACCGTTCTCGGAATTCGTGGCACCCCTTCAAAGTACTTGGTATTGGATAAAGAAACCAGCTTAAAGATATTTTTTAGACCTACCTGATTCTTGACATAAATGGTCGCATGCTTGATCCGAGCTTTTTTATAAGAATCTGGACTAATCAAATCAATGTTAAGTCTAGCTAAATCCGTCACACCATGTTTTTCTGCTACTTCTTTGATAAAAATAAAGAGCAGACGACCAGTAGCTTCCGCATCGTAATTGGCCATGTGGTGATGTTCCAAAGCCACACCAAAACGCTTGGTCAAAGGTCCCAAACCATGACGTTTATACTCAGGATAGAGGTTTCTAGCAAACTCCAGCGTATCAATAACTGGCTGACTAATCTTTGGCAGACCATGACGCTCATAATTGGCATTCATAAAGCCAACGTCAAAGGTCGCATTGTGGGCAACTAGGACCGTATCCTTGCAAAATTCTTGAAATTCCTGTAAAACTTGTTCCAGTGGCTTAGCATTTTTGACATGGTCATCTGTAATTCCAGTCAACTCAGTAGTAAAGGCTGATAATGGATGCCCGGGATTGATAAATTCATCAAATTCGGCAATGACATTCCCCTTATACATCTTAGAGGCCGCAACCTGAATCAAGTCATTATAGATAGCTGAAAGCCCCGTTGTTTCCACGTCAAAGACCACATAGGTCGCTTCTGACAAGTCCATCCCCACTTCGTTATAGACGATAGGGACACGGTCCTCCACGATGTTGGCTTCCATACCATAGATCAGCTGGATTCCCGCTTTCTTAGCCGCCTTATAGCCATGTGGGAAGGACTGGACATTCCCATGGTCCGTAATGGCAACCGCCTTGTGTCCCCACTTAGCAGCTGTCGCAACGATTTCTTCGACCTCTGGTAGAGCATCCATGGTCGACATGTTAGTATGAGCATGAAACTCAACCCGACGCTCACCTTCTGGCATCAAATCCTTCCGCTCATAGTGAACAACTTCCTGCACATCCTGCACATTCATAGTCAAATCGCGTGTGAAGTTATTCATCTCCACATTCCCACGCACTCGGAGCCAAGAATTCTTCTTGATGAGGTCAAATTTCTGAGCCTCTTCCTCATTTTTAACCCACTTTTGCATCGAAAAACTTGAAGTATAGTCCGTCATTTTAAAGTTGATCAAAACACGCCCTGTTCTGGTCACTTTTTGCTCCACATCAAAAACAACCCCTTCAAAGACCAGACGATTTTCCTCAGTCGTCACTTCGATCATAGGAGTAATCTCTGCCTTATCCAGCTTGGGTTTAGCTGCAGCTTTTTTCGTTTGAAAATCAAAGGCTGGTTTCTCTTCAGCTGGAGGAGGTGCCATCTGTTCCAGTTGCTCCATAGCACGGAGCGCTTCCTCATTGGCAGCTTGAACAATCTGCTCATTTTCCGCATGAAAGGCCTCTTCCTGCTCTTGGGTCAGCACATCATTTTTCTCTATTTGAAAAGTAAAAGTTGGAAAACCAAACTTTTCAAGTTGTTTGGCTAAATTAGGAAGATGATTCTTCTTAAAGTGTTCTTTATCAATCGTCTCAGAGCCCTCAATAAAGAGTTGGTTCCCCTCCGCACGAACTTGCAAATTTTGATAAAGGGACTTAAAACCTTGACTAGCACATGGCCCTTCAGAAAAAGCCTCTCTATAGTAGGACTGCAAGAGCTGATTTGAAAATTCTTGAGACCGAGCCTTGATTTCAAAAACAGCTTTATTACCTGTCTTAGAAAATTCTTCCCTCAAACCTTTCTTTAATTCTAAAAAGATTTCAATCGGTAAAATATTAGAAAATACGAAATGAAACTCCCATACCTTACTAATTTTATGAACCACAACTCGCTCAATATCGGCCTGTGCTAAAGCAGGAGTCTGTCTCATTTCAGCAGGTATCCCCAATTGATTCATCAAAATTTCAAAACTATTTGACATTCATTTTCCTCACATTATTCTCCTACTATTTTACCATACTTAGAGGTATTTTCTAAAGACAAAAGGAAGCCACTAAGTGACTTCCTTCTAAAGTGAGGACGGATTAGTCTTCACCTTTGTTTTTCTTAATGATTTCTTCTTGTACTGACTTAGGTACATCTTCGTAGTGGTCAAATACCATCATGAATGTACCACGTCCTTGAGATGCAGAACGAAGAACTGTTGCGTAACCGAACATTTCAGCAAGTGGAACGTAAGCACGAACGATTTGGCTGTTACCATGTGCTTCCATACCATCTACACGTCCACGACGAGCAGTTACGTGACCCATAACATCACCAAGGTTTTCTTCTGGAACAGTGATTGTTACAAGCATCATTGGCTCAAGGATAGCTGGTTGTGCTGATTTAGCAGCTTCTTTAAGAGCAAGTGAAGCCGCGATCTTGAAGGCAGTTTCAGATGAGTCGACATCGTGGTATGAACCATCGTAAAGCTTAGCTTTAACGTCAACCATTGGGTAACCTGCAAGAACACCGTTAGCCATAGATTCTACCAAACCTTTTTCAACCGCTGGGATAAATTCACGAGGAACCACACCACCGACGATTGCGTTTTCGAATTCGAATCCTTTACCTTCTTCGTTTGGAGTAAATTCAATCCATACATCACCGAATTGACCTTTACCACCAGACTGACGTTTGAAGAATCCACGTGCTTGAGTAGAAGCGCGGAATGTTTCACGGTAAGATACTTGAGGAGCACCTACGTTCGCTTCAACTTTGAACTCACGACGCATACGGTCAACAAGGACGTCAAGGTGAAGCTCACCCATACCAGAGATAACTGTTTCACCAGTTTCAACGTTTGTTTCAACGCGGAATGTTGGATCTTCTTCAGCCAATTTTTGAAGGGCGATACCCATCTTGTCTTGGTCAGCTTTAGATTTTGGCTCAACCATCAATTGGATAACTGGTTCTGGAACGTTGATTGACTCAAGGATGATTTTAGCTTTTTCATCTGTCAATGAGTCACCAGTTGTAGTATCTTTCAAACCAACGGCAGCAGCGATATCACCTGAGTAAACAGTGTCAATTTCTTGACGGCTGTTAGCGTGCATTTGAAGGATACGTCCGATACGTTCACGTTTACCTTTAGAAGTGTTCAATACGTATGAACCTGATTGAAGAACACCTGAGTAAACACGGAAGAATGTCAAACGACCTACGAATGGGTCAGTCATGATCTTGAAGGCAAGAGCTGCAAATGGCTCTTCGTCAGATGCTGGACGAGTTTCTTCTTCATCTGTATCTGGGTTGATACCTTTGATCGCTGGGATGTCAAGTGGGCTTGGAAGGTAGTCAATAACCGCATCAAGCATCAATTGAACACCTTTGTTCTTGAAGGCAGAACCACACAATACTGGGAAGAATTCAACGTTGATAGTCGCTTTACGGATACCAGCTTTCAATTCTTCGTTAGTGATTTCTTCACCTTCGAGGTATTTCATCATCAATTCTTCGTCAGTTTCAGCAACTGCTTCGATCAATTTTTCACGGTATTCTTGAGCTTGGTCAAGGTATTCAGCTGGGATGTCTTCTTCAAGGATATCTGTACCAAGGTCGTTAGTATAGATTTCAGCTTTCATCTTGATCAAGTCGATGATACCACGGAAGTCATCTTCAGAACCGATTGGCAATTGGATTGGGTGTGCATTTGCTTGAAGACGATCGTGAAGTGTGCTTACAGAGTAAAGGAAGTCAGCACCGATTTTGTCCATTTTGTTGGCAAATACGATACGTGGAACTCCATACTCAGTTGCTTGACGCCAAACTGTTTCAGTTTGAGGCTCAACACCTGATTGTGAGTCAAGAACGGTAACCGCACCATCCAATACACGAAGAGAACGTTGTACTTCGATTGTGAAGTCCACGTGTCCTGGTGTGTCGATGATGTTTACGCGGTGGTTGTTCCATTGAGCTGTTGTCGCAGCAGATGTGATAGTGATACCACGTTCTTGCTCTTGCTCCATCCAGTCCATTTGTGACGCACCTTCGTGAGTTTCACCGATTTTGTGGATTTTACCAGTGTAGTAAAGAATACGCTCAGTAGTTGTTGTTTTACCAGCATCGACGTGAGCCATGATACCGATATTACGAGTTTTTTCAAGTGAAAATTCGCGTGCCATGAGGTTTGTTTCTCCTATTTATTTTTGATTTCTATTCTATTATAACATGATTTTAATAAAAACGGATAGGCAGGACCTACCCGTTCTCAATGTTTTCATGCTATTGTTGGTTTCAACTTGTAGATTTACAAATTGAATTGAACTCGGGCTAAAGTTAATTAGCCGATTTGAGCCGGAACGGGATGCTGTGTGAAAAAGATAAACTTCCTTGTATTCGTCGAATACTGCGTCAGTTTCCTATTTTCACCTTGCATCCTTACCGTTCCTAGCATCATGATTTAGTTGAGCTCAAGCTAAAAGTCTGGAGAAAAAGATGAATCTCATTGGTTGCAATCGCAACCTGCTTCGATTCCCTATTTTCTTTGGGACTTTCTTAACGCTTTCGCATCCTATATTACCAACGGAAGTGTGCGAATGCACGGTTAGCTTCAGCCATACGGTGAGTGTCTTCACGTTTCTTAACAGCTGCACCAGTGTTGTTAGCAGCATCCAAGATTTCTTTTGCAAGACGATCTTGCATTGTGTGTTCACCACGAAGACGAGCGATTGTTACCAACCAACGAAGTCCAAGTGTTGTACGACGTTCTGGACGAACTTCAACTGGGACTTGGTAGTTAGAACCACCAACACGACGTGCACGTACTTCAAGTACAGGCATGATGTTTTCCATAGCTGTTTCAAATACTTCAAGTGCATCGTTTCCAGTAGCTTCTTTGATTTGCTCAAAGGCACCGTAAACGATTGAAGCAGCTGTACCACGTTTACCATCAAGCATAACGCGGTTGATAAGACGAGTAACTAGTTGTGAATTGTAAAGCGGATCTGGCAATACGTCACGTTTTGGAGCTCTATTTTTACGACTCATTTCTCTTTATCCCCTTTCCTTATGCTTTTGGACGTTTAGTACCGTATTTAGAACGGCCTTGTTTACGATCGTTAACACCTGCAGTATCAAGTGCACCACGGACGATATGGTAACGTACCCCTGGAAGGTCTTTTACACGTCCACCACGAAGAAGCACCACGCTGTGCTCTTGCAAGTTGTGTCCGATACCTGGGATGTAGGCAGTAACTTCGATAAGGTTGCTCAAACGTACACGAGCGAATTTACGAAGGGCTGAGTTAGGTTTTTTAGGTGTCATTGTTCCAACACGAGTTGCAACACCACGTTTTTGTGGTGAAGAAACGTTTGTTTGAACTTTTTTATGACTGTTGTAACCAACGTTCAAAGCTGGTGATTTAGATTTTTCTACTTTTGATTTACGCGGTTTGCGAACCAATTGGTTAATTGTAGGCATCTACATTCTCCTGTGTTTTTTTATTTTTGGTGATGATACACTTGGTGACAGCTATCATCTGTGTGTACTTTTGCAACATTTGTCAGCACGTCCCTGTACACTCTTGAGAGACCAAAAGTAAAAAGTACCGTCTATTATTGTAACAAAATTTTCCATTGGTTGTCAAGATATTTTTCTTTTTTATTGTTAATTTTAGCTCTTTTGTAGTGCTCCCCCAAAAAAGAAAAAGGAGGAATCCCACCCTCCTAAAGTTAGTATTGTTCCATTCAATCCCATCAATTTTAACAAATAATGTTCAAAAAAATATTATATCATCACAACCAACCAGATTCTTTCGCGATATTAGCTGCCTCTGTTCGATTACCTGCATCTAGTTTCGAAAGAATATTGGTGACATAGTTTCGGACTGTTCCGTTGGATAGATAAAGTTTGTCTGCAATTTCTTGGTTAGAGAAGCCCTGAGCAATTCCCTTTAAAACTGCGATTTCTTGTTCTGTTAATGGATTGGGATGCGTCATCACCACTTCCATCAATTCAGGCGAATACTCCTTGCGCCCTTCGAGGACAGTGTGCAAGGTTTGCATGAGGTCTGCAATGTTTCTTTCTTTTAATACATAAGCATCTACTCCAGCCTTGACCGCACGTTCAAAATACCCAGGACGCTTGAAGGTCGTCACCACAACCACCTTTGTTTCAAGCTTTTCTGCTCGTATCCACTCCAAGACTTCAAGACCTGTCTTAACAGGCATTTCTACGTCAAGGATGGCGATATCTATAGACTCCTTTTCAAATAGTTGGATTGCTTCTTGCCCATTCTTGGCTTGAAAGACAGACTCTACATCCGGTTGAAGCGTGAGCAACTGGCACATTGCATCTCGTAACATACTTTGATCTTCTGCGACTAATACTTTCATCTACTTTCTCTCCTTATAGGGTAGTCGAACCTGCACTTCTGTCGGTTCTTTCCAACTAATTACCTTTACTTCTCCCGAAAATGGAAGAACACGATCTCGAACTGTATGGAGGTCACCCCCCTTTATATAAGTAAAGCCACAGCCATCATCTCTCACTGTTAGAATGAGTTCTTTCTCTGTCCGTTCTAATTTTAAGTAGACTTTAGACGCTTGGGCATGTTTGATGATATTGGTCACTAATTCAAGCAAAATCATGGAAGCCGTTGACTCCAATTCCTGAGTTAAGCTAGCTGTATCTAGTTGATTAGCTATTTCCACCTCAATTCCAGCAATTTCTAACATCTTTTTCACAGTCTCTAGTTCGGATGTCAAAGTTCTAGACTTAAGATTTTCCACAATGGTTCGCACTTCACGCATTGATTCTTTGCTAATTTGCTGTATTTCTCTTAATTCCTTTTCCACCTGTGGGTAAGCCTCCATCTGAAATAACTGCAAGGCTAGATCAGTTTTAACACTAATCATAGCAAAGGTATGCCCCAGACTATCATGCAAATCTTGACCGATACGACTGCGTTCATTTTCAGTAAGCAATAGATTTATCTGCGCATTTTGCTTAGCCTGAGCTTCTTTCAAATCCTCCACAATACGAATCCGAACCAAGCCAAAAGTCATTAAATCGATAAAAGTGATAATTCCAAGCAGATAGACTAGAAACTCAACTTCAACTTCCTGAAAAATCAACAGTTGCCCCACAACAAGGACTTGAGCAAGGAGAAAAGTCCGGACATGTAAAGAATTAAAACTACGTACGCCGAAATGATAAATTAAGAGATTGGCAAGGAAAAAGAAGAACCAGATATAATTTACACCAGCAAAGGCAGTATTCCCAGCTACATAGGCTAGCATAATTACCCAACAGAGCCAGGATAAACGCTGACTCTTGGTGGTTAAAACACCTAAGTAAGCCAAGACAAACAGAATGTCAATCAACAAATGCCAGCTAGGAAGCTCCCCAGTCACTACAGGAACGATGGGAAAAACCATAAAAATCAAACTGGCCCAATACATATAGTCTATGCTTTTCAGTCTTTCAAGCATTAAGCATTCTCCTTATGACCTTGGAGGTAAATGGTCA
>CAJZLM010000023.1:0-9979 GCA_916050595.1 Streptococcus mitis
CTACCACCGACAGGCATTCAACAGAGTTTAGAAAAATTAGCCCAGAAGTATGAAAAGGACCCAGATTCCAGTTTGGCCCTGATTGAGACAGGGGGCGCTTATAGATTGGTGACCAAGCCTCAATTTGCAGAGATTTTGAAGGAATACTCTAAGGCACCTATCAACCAGAGTTTATCTCGGGCTGCCCTTGAGACCTTGTCCATCATTGCCTACAAACAGCCCATCACACGGATAGAGATTGATGCCATCCGTGGTGTCAACTCGAGTGGGGCCTTGGCAAAGTTGCAGGCCTTTGACTTGATACGAGAAGACGGGAAAAAAGAAGTGTTGGGTCGCCCCAACCTCTATGTGACTACGGATTATTTCCTAGATTACATGGGGATAAACCATTTAGAAGAATTACCAGTGATTGATGAGCTTGAGATTCAAGCCCAAGAAAGCCAATTATTTGGTGAAAGGATAGAAGAAGATGAGAATCAATAAGTATATTGCCCACGCAGGTGTGGCCAGTAGGAGAAAAGCAGAAGAGTTAATCAAGCAAGGCTTGGTGACGGTCAACGGCCAGGTGGTACGTGAACTCGCAACGACCATCAAGTCAGGAGACAAGGTCGAAGTAGAAGGTCAACCAATCTACAACGAAGAAAAGGTTTATTATCTGCTTAACAAACCACGAGGTGTTATTTCCAGTGTGACAGATGACAAGGGCCGTAAGACAGTTGTGGACCTCTTGCCCAACGTGAAAGAGCGCATCTACCCTGTAGGTCGTTTGGACTGGGATACATCAGGAGTCTTGATTTTGACCAATGATGGGGATTTTACGGATGAGATGATTCACCCTCGTAATGAGATTGACAAGGTTTATGTCGCGCGTGTTAAAGGTGTGGCCAATAAGGATAATCTCCGCCCCTTGACCCGTGGACTTGAGATTGATGGTAAGAAAACCAAGCCGGCTGTCTATGAGATTCTCAAAGTGGACCCAGTCAAAAACCGCTCTGTGGTGCAGTTGACTATCCATGAAGGGCGTAACCACCAGGTTAAAAAGATGTTTGAAGCTGTCGGTCTTCAAGTGGACAAGTTGTCACGGACCCGTTTTGGACATCTAGACTTGACAGGACTCCGTCCAGGAGAATCCCGTCGTCTTAATAAAAAAGAAATCAGCCAACTACACACTATGGCTGTAACCAAGAAATAATGAAACGAATTTTAATAGCGCCTGTGCGCTTTTACCAACGTTTTATCTCGCCAGCCTTTCCACCTTCTTGTCGTTTTGAGCCTACTTGCTCAAACTATATGATTGAGGCTATTGAAAAACATGGCTTCAAGGGTGTTTTGATGGGCTTAGCTCGGATTTTACGTTGCCATCCCTGGTCGAAAACAGGTAAGGACCCCGTCCCAGACCATTTTTCACTCAAACGGAATCAAGAAGAAAAATGAGGCTGGGTAAAAGTATTTTAGTGAAATGATAAAAACGCATCCTATCAGGTTTGAGTGAGTCTGATAGGATGCGTTTTATCATGTAAAGATGTGATTGAGTTTAAAGTAGCTTATTTCAAGGCTTTTTGTGCGTCTTCAATCATGAGTTTTGTTGATTCAAGACCGCCTCCGCTTAGATACCAGAGGTCTGGTGTTAATTGGATAATTTTACCATTTTTAGCAGCAGGAGTTTCAGCGATGAGGGCATTTTCTAGGACGCCGTCGTTGCTTGAGTTGTCCCCACCGATGGCAAGGGTACGGTTGATGACAAAGAGGATGTCAGGATTGATTTCTTTGACACTTTCAAAGCTGACTTCTTGTCCGTGGCGAGAGTCTTCAAATTGAGTATCTGTTGGCTTGAATTTCAAGGTTTGGTACAAGAAAGAGAAACGAGATTGGGCACCAAAGGCAGCCATTTTCCCTTCGTTGAGGAGGATGGCAAGGGCTTTTTTGTCAGAACTTTCATTTTTAGTAGCGACTTCTTGTATGCTCTTGTCTAGCTTGGCCAATTCTTCCTTGGCTTTCTGTGTACCAGTTTCACCAAAGGCGCTTGCTAGGGATTCGATATTAGTCTTGGTAGAAGTCCAGTAGTCATCTTTGCCTGCTTGGAAGAGAACAGTCGGAGCGATTTCGTTGAACTTATCTACGAATTTTTGGGTACGTGGTGAAGCGATAATTAGGTCTGGTTCAAGAGCAGCAAGGGCTTCTAGGTCTGGCTCAACCATAGAACCAACATTTTTAACTTTTCCAGCTAGGTCTTTTAGATAAGTCGGAACAGTTTTTGTAGGCATTCCGACGATATTCTTTTCAAAACCTAAAGCGCGAATAGTATCCGCAGCACCGAGGTCAAAGGTCACAATCTTTTCAGGGACTTTTGAAAGTGTGACTACACCTAGTGAACTTTTAATGGTTACCTCTGTTGGAGCAGAGCTACTTGACTCCGTCTTACTAGTGCTTGAGTTTGTACTACATGCACCAAGTAGGAGCAAGAAGCTGGCCGCTAGGGCAGTGAGATAAAATTTAAGGGATGTTTTCATGATTTCTCCTTTTTAAAATATGATAACGATTTAGGGAGTCTCTTGGTCTTATTGACTAAGAGACTGAAGGTTCTCTAACTTGAGCTTCTATGTTACTAGCTATAGATACAGATCTTTTTGCCATTGATATCAGCCAGCGTGATGGGAATCTCATAAAGTTGACTGAGCAGGTCAGCCTGCATGATTTGATTGGTTGTTCCCTTGCGAAAGACTCGGCTGTCCTTGAAGGCGACAATTTCATCCGCATACTGACTGGCCATGTTGATATCGTGGAGGACGATGATAATGGTCTTTCCGAGTTCCTCCACCAGTCGCTTGAGAATCTGCATCATGCTGACACTTTGCTTGATATCGAGATTGTTGAGCGGTTCGTCCAGCAAGATAAAGTCCGTATCCTGGGCCAGTACCATAGCGATAAAGACCCGCTGGAGTTGTCCTCCAGACAGGCTATCGATGTAGCGGTCTTTTAAGTCTATCAGTTCCAGATAGTTCAGAGTTTCTCGAATTTTTTCCCAATCTTCTGGTCTCAGTCGACCTCGGCTGTAGGGAAAACGTCCAAAGCTGACCAGTTCTTCAACGGTTAATTTTGCCTGGTAATTGATCTTCTGCTTTAGGATGGTCAGTTCTTGGGCTAGTTCTTGCGAATTCCAACTCTCGATTTCACGACCTTTGATACTGAGAATTCCCTGATCCTTCTTGGTCAGTCTGCTCATGATGGAGAGGAGAGTTGATTTTCCAGCACCATTTGGACCAATGAAGGCTGTCAGTTTCTGAGGACTGACTTCAAGCGAAATGCCTTGCAAAATATCCTGTTTTTGAATGGATTTGTCAATGTTTTCCAGTTTCACCGACGTGCCCTCCTGTAGAGTAAGATAAAGAATAAAAGGCCACCCACGCTCTCGATGATCATGCTGATGCGAATTTCCATAGCAAATACTCGTTCAATTAGGGCTTGCCCCAAGGTCAAACTGATAAATCCAATCAGAATAGCCACGATAAAGAGTAACTTGTGCCGATAGTCTTTGACAATCAGGTAGGTGAGGTTAGCCAGCATAAAACCGAAGAAGGCCATAGGTCCCACTAGGGCAGTTGCTGTTGAGGTCAAAAGTACGATGCCCCAGAGGAGCTCTTTCTGTTCTTTTTCAACATCGAGTCCCAATATTTGAGCTGTTTCTCTTTGTAGGTGCAAGACATCCAGAATGACTGCTTTTCGAAAGAAAAAGATGGTCAAAGCAAGGATAATCAAAGAGCCGATGACTAGGATGGAAGTGTTGAGATGCTGAAAGGAAGCAAAGAGACTGTTTTGTAGTTTATCGTATTCGTTTGGATCCATCAGGACCTGAAGGAAGGTACTGATATTTCGAAAGAGACTTCCGAGGGCTAGACAGATCAGCAGGATGAAGACCAGATCTTGCTTCATCAGTGTCTTCAAGTAGCCTTGTAAGGCAAGAAAGAAGAGGGATTGAAGCAGAAGCAAAACTAGGAATTCTAAGATAGGAGACTTCCCGAGTTGAAGAAACTTACTTTCAAAAACCAGTAGTAGAGTTTGCAGTAGGACGTAGAAGGATTCGATTCCTAAAATACTTGGCGTCAGGAAACGATTTTCCGTCAGTGTTTGAAAACTAATGGTCGAAATCCCTGTCGCGATAGCTACCAAGAGATAAACGATGATCTTTTGGGAACGCAGCTTCCAAGAAAAGGCTGACAAGTGAGTAATGGGCCAAAAGTAGAGAAGGCAAGCTCCGATGGCGAGGATAATGAGAAGGCAGAAGAGTTTGGTATGTTTGCTTTTAAACTGCATCTTTTCGTCCCCCTCTCCAGAGAAGTAGGATAAAGACGAGGCTACCAATGATTCCTAGTAGAAGACTGACAGACAACTCATAGGGTCGAATCAAGACTCGAGAGAGGATATCGCAGGCCAGAACTAGATTGGCACCGACCAGAGCGACCATGAGTTTGGTTTGACTCAAATTATCTCCATAGCGCTTGCGGACAAGATTGGGAACGATGACTCCGAGAAATGGCAAGCCACCCACGGTAATCATGGTGACACTAGTCGTTAGCGCCACCAGAAAGAGGGCCAGTTTTTCAAGTAGAGAGTAAGAAATCCCCAAACTTTCACTGGTTTCTTTTCCTAGATTAATGATGGTGAAAGTTTGGGATAATTTCCAAACGGCTATCAGGATAATGAGCCCTAAGAAAAGCCATTCATACTGATGGGTCTGAATCATGGAGAAGGAGCCCTGGGTCCAGGCAGTCATACTCTGAACCAGATTGAAACGGTAGGCGATAACTTCTGTCACAGAACCGATAATCCCACTATAGATGATCCCAATCAGAGGCAACATCCACCTTTCCTTTACAGTAAAAATGGTCATAAAGGCTAGGAAGAAGAGGGTGAATACGATGGATGAAACAAAAGCGAAGAGCATCTTTTGGGTCAGACTAGCCGACGGAAAGACAAAGAGGCTCAATACCATTCCCAGTTTGGCGGCTTCAGTGGTCCCAACTGTACTTGGAGCAGCAAACTGATTTTGAGTGATAGTCTGCATGAGAAGTCCTGCCATACTCATACTAGAGGCAGTCAGAAGAATGCTAATGGTCCTTGGAAGACGGGACTCTTGAAAGAGAAGCCAGGTCTGCTGGTCGAAAGCAAAGAGTTTTCCCCATGAAAAATCACTGGTTCCAATGCTAATAGAGAGAAAGACTAGGAGTAGAAGTAAGCCAATTAAATAATGAGAAAGTTTCATACCCCGTCCTTTCAAATAGATTTGGTATCGAAAGATACCCGCGGATATTACTGTAACACGATTTCTTTAATCTGTCAATAAATTTTCTGACAATTTAATAAATAAGACAAGGAGAGAGCGCCAAGGCTTTCTCCTTTGTTATCCTATTCCAAAATGTTTTTGCCTTCTTTAACACGCCAACGATAATCTGATAAAATAATATCTTCAAGAGAGTAGCTAGCCTTCCAATCAAGATATTTTTTAGCTTTTGATGCGTCTGCTAGGACGCTAGCTGGGTCACCAGCACGGCGAGCAACAATTTCGTGTGGTATTTTTTGATTCAGTAATTCTTCAGCAGTTTTAAAGATTTCTTTGACGGTATAGCCTTTTTCAGTTCCTAAGTTAAAGATTTGAGAAGAACTGTTTTCTTGAAATAGGTAGTTCATTCCTTTAACATGAGCCTGTGCAAGGTCCAAGACATGAATGTAATCCCGAATACATGAACCATCACGTGTATCGTAGTCATCTCCAAATATTTTCAGGCTATCATTTTGTCCCAATGCGGTCTTGTTGATATTTGGAATGATATGAGTTGGATTTTTCACGCGCAGACCGTTTGAAGCATCCATTTCAGCCCCAGCTACATTAAAGTAACGGAAAATGACATATTTCCAATCGTAGCGATTGGCCATCCAGTAAATCATTCGTTCACCCATCAGTTTTGTTTCTGCATAAGGGTTGACAGGGTCGAGCAGGGTATCTTCAGTTGCAGGCTTGTCAATACAGTTATTACCATAGAGGGAAGCAGTCGAAGAGAACATGATTTTTTGAATGCCAACTTCAGATAAGACTTTGAGAACTTGGTTCATACCAGCAACATTGGCAGTGAAGTATTTACTTGGATTTTCAATACTTTCGCTCACAACAATTTCACCTGCACAATGAAGAACAGCATCAATCTGATTTTCTTCTAAGTAAGCTTTTAGGGCACTAGCATCATAAACATCTAGTTGCTTAAAGCTAGCACGACTATCCACAGCCGCTCGATTTCCTGTAGAGAGATTATCTAGAACATGTACCTGATAGCCAGCATTTAAAAGAGCTTTAACGGTATGGGAGCCAATGTAGCCAGCTCCACCTGTAACAAGAATTGTTTTGGTCATGATTTTTTCCTTTTTCTAGTTTTGTACTATTTTAAAGAAATAAGAAGACAAAGTCAACTATTTTCTGCAAATTTCATGAAAAACTGAACAAATATAGCATTGAATTGTTTTGTGTTTGGAAATTAATAGTTTGGTTGATCTTGGAATAGTTCTTAGATTTCACATCACATGCAAGAAAATACAATCTTTTTCTAAGATAGAGCTGGACTAAGATACTAATTTAGAAATCCACCTTCCCGCTATCCTTCTCCTATAAAAAGTGGTAAAATGGATGAAAGAAAGAAGGAACTGAAATGACAACATTATTTTCAAAAATCAAAGAAGTAACAGAACTTGCTGCGATCTCAGGTCATGAAGCACCTGTCCGTGCTTATCTTCGTGAAAAGTTAACACCGCACGTGGATGAAGTGGTGACAGATGGCTTGGGTGGTATTTTCGGAATTAAACATTCAGAAGCTGCAGATGCACCGCGCGTCTTGGTTGCTTCTCACATGGATGAAGTTGGTTTTATGGTCAGCGAGATCAAGCCAGATGGTACCTTCCGTGTGGTTGAAATTGGTGGTTGGAATCCTATGGTAGTCAGCAGCCAACGTTTCAAACTCCTGACTCGTGATGGTCGTGAAATTCCTGTGATTTCAGGCTCTGTTCCGCCACATTTGACTCGTGGTAAGGGCGGACCAACCATGCCGGCTATTGCAGATATCGTCTTTGATGGTGGTTTTGCGGATAAGGCTGAGGCAGAAAGCTTTGGCATCCGTCCTGGTGACACCATCGTACCAGATAGTTCTGCAATCTTGACAGCCAATGAAAAAAATATCATCTCAAAAGCTTGGGACAACCGCTACGGTGTTCTTATGGTTAGCGAGTTAGCAGAAGCCCTGTCAGGTCAAAAACTTGGCAATGAACTCTATCTTGGCTCTAACGTCCAAGAAGAGGTTGGTCTTCGTGGTGCTCATACATCTACAACCAAGTTTGATCCAGAAGTCTTCCTAGCAGTTGATTGCTCACCAGCAGGTGATGTCTACGGTGGTCAAGGCAAGATTGGGGATGGAACCTTGATTCGTTTCTACGATCCAGGTCACTTGCTTCTTCCAGGGATGAAGGATTTCCTTTTGACAACGGCTGAAGAAGCTGGTATCAAGTACCAATACTACTGTGGTAAAGGCGGAACAGACGCTGGCGCAGCTCATCTGAAAAATGGTGGTGTCCCATCTACAACAATCGGTGTTTGCGCTCGTTATATCCATTCTCATCAAACCCTCTACGCTATGGATGACTTCTTAGAAGCTCAAGCTTTCTTGCAAGCCTTGGTGAAAAAATTGGATCGTTCAACAGTTGACTTGATTAAAAATTATTAAACTTAAGGAGGTGGTAGGGATGGTAGAACCAAACCTAGAAAGCCTGGTAAAAGATCTTTACAATCATGCTCGACATGATTTGAGTGAAGATTTAGTTGCTGCTCTCCTAGAGACTGCTAAAAAACTGCCTACTACAAATGAGCAATTGCTGGCAGTTCGTCTCTCAGGCCTGGTCAATCGTGAATTGCTCCTAAATCCCAAACATCCGGCACCTGAGTTGCTCAACTTGGCTCGCTTTATCAAAAGAGAAGAAGCGAAGTACAGAGGAACTGCAGCTTCTGCGCTTATGTATGGGGAGCTCTTTAAAATGCTTTGATTCCATTGTGAATCAAAGCATTTTTTCTATATGGTAGAAAAGCAATTCTTGGTTAGGAAAAGAAAAAAGCCATCCTATTTAGGATAGCTTCTTGGTTCTTAGATTTGTTCAGCGATGACCTTTTCAGCTAGATTCATAGCATGGTCAGATACACGAGTATAGTGGGAAATGATGTCGATAAAGTTGACCCCAGCTTGTGTTGAACACTCGCCCTTGTTGAGACGCTTGATGTGGGTCTTTCTGAGAACACGTTCCATATTGTTGATTTCTTTATGGCGTTCAATCAGACTTTGAGCTTTTTCGATATCATTGTTTTCCACGCTATCAAGAGCATCCTTGATAAAGTCAGTGGTTTTTTGATAGATATCAGCTAGTTCTTGTAAAGCAGCTTCAGAGAACTCAACATTTTTACGTTGAAGATAGTCGGTCAGATTGATTAGGGCTTCTGCGTGGTCCCCAATCCGTTCCAAATCACGGGATGAATCCAGGATGTTGGTGAGCACTTCACTTTCTTTCTGGCTAAGGGCCTCGCTTGAAAGAGTAATCAGGTAACGAGTCAATTTTTCATCAATGGTATTGATGGCTTCCTCTGTCTTGTGTCCTTTTTCAGCAACCTTTTCATTGAGGTCAATGATGTAGTTGTATGAAAGGTCAAAGGCTTTAGAAGCATAATTTCCCAAGTGAAGGAGTTCTTTTTTGGCATTTCCGAGAGCGATTGATGGAGCTTGTTTAATCAAATGCTCATCAAGATAAAGTGGCTCGTACTTGACAACTTCATCTTCACCAGGGATGAGCTTGGTTACAAAGTAGGCCAAGGCTCCGATGAATGGAAATTGTACAATGGTGTTACTTACGTTAAAGGCACCGTGAGAGAAGGCGATGGTCATCTCAGGTGAGAGGTGAAGGAGTGCCTGGAAGTACTCAATCATAGACGTAAATGGACCTAATAAGATTAAGCAAAGGATAGTTCCTAATACGTTAAAGGTAACGTGGGTTGCAGCAACGCGTTTTGCAGAGACATTGGCTCCAGCTGCTGCGATGATAACGGTTAGGGTTGTCCCGATATTATCCCCGAAGAGAACTGGCAGAGAACCTTTAAGGTCAAGGAATCCACCTGCATAGAGCCCTTGTAAAATCCCGATTGTCGCAGAAGAAGCTTGGATGAGGACGGTAATCACTGCACCGGCAAAAACTCCCAACACAGGATTTTGTCCCAAGGTTACCATGTATTCCTTGAATTGTGGTAAATCTTTAAGAGGGCTCATACCGGCACTGATGAGGTTGAGGGCATAGAAGATTCCGCCTACACCAAACAGGATGCGCCCGATATTGTTTGCTGTTCTATTTTTGGTAAAGAAGAGGAACATGGTTCCAAGGAAAATCAGGGGTAAAGCATACTCACCAAGCTTGAAACCGATGATAAAGGAAGTAACGGTGGTTCCGATGTTGGCTCCCATGATAATTCCGATAGCCTGTCTAAGAGTGAGAAGACTAGCGCTGACCAGTCCAACCGTGATAACTGTAACCCCTGTACTTGACTGAATCAGGGCAGTCACGACAATTCCGACTAGAACACCTAAAAAGGGATTGCTAGTGTACTTGTCAATGTAAAAACGAAGGCGATCTCCAGCAGCTTGTTGCAAACCGTCTCCCATGGTCTTGATACTATATAAGAATAGTCCCAGACCACCTAGAAAGTGAAATAAAATTTCCTGCCAATTAATGGACATTTCTTTTTCCTCCGAAAAATAATAACGGAATTTCTCCTATTCTATTTTAAAGGATAAAAGTAAATCTAACAAGTAGTAAACGCCCTTTTTTCAAGAAAAATGTTGATTTTATTAGAAAAATGATCGATGATTGTCTAATTTATATTAATTCTTCACTTCTTTATAGTTCTTGG